>JAITSM010000128.1 GCA_031287815.1 Prevotellaceae bacterium | reverse complement strand
ATATGTTACTGGAAATGAGGGACGAAGGAGAGCGTTTTGACTGAGTAAGTCAAAACGGGTACCGGGTGCAAATTTACAAATAATATTTGATATTCAGGCAAAAATAAATAAAAATTTTTGAAATTCTGTTCTTTTTGGCGGAAATAAGGAAGGGGTGGAGAATGGAGAATGGAGAATGGAGAGTGGAGAATGTCTTTTGAGGCGTAAGGTAATTCTCCATTCTCAATTCTCAATTCTCAATTAAACAAGCGCCCGCTGCTGCCTACTGCTTACTGAAAACTGCCTACTATTAACCGCGCCTGAAGCTTTAAATCTTTTTTTAGTAACTTTGCGGGCAAACTATGATAACTTTACGCCCATTTTTAGTTTGTGCCGGATTGATTTTTGTGTTGGGGCTGCCGCCGGAAGCGGCGGCGCAAAACAAACAGCTAAGGCAATTGGACGGCATAAGAACCGCAGATTCTACCGCCGGAACCCGCCCGCCACAAACGCCTGGCTCCGCCGTCAAAGGCGATTCCACCTTAAATATTGACGCGCTAAAAACTGAAAGCAAAACGGCGGCGGATACCGCCGCGCCGCGCTTGCTGGAAACCTACCTGTTTAGCGACTCGCTCAAACGCGAACGCATTTTCATGTGGCGGCACAACCGTTATTTAAATACCCTGCAAGCCTCCACGCCCGACACGTCGTACAGCGCCTACCGGATGGATTATCCCTTCCTGCAACGCGACGTGGGCGCTAATTACCTGGGTACGGTCGCTTCTGCCGTAATGCTGCACAATTATTTCAAGCGGCAGACAAATCCTTATTTTTATTACCTCAACCCTTATCTGGAATACGCCATTACGCCGGACAATATTTTATTTTATAATACCAAAACCGCCTACACCCGCTTCCAGTATTCGGGAACGCTTTTCGGGAACAGCCTGTTTGAAGAAGGAAATGTCGGCGTGCTGGTGAGCGCCAACATGCGGCCTGCGTGGAACGGCGCCATACAGTACCGTCATTTCGGTACGCAGGGGTCGCTGCAAAACGAAACTACCGACAATAACGCCCTCAGCATTTCAACCAGCTATTCGGGGAAACGCTACAACGCACAGGCCGGGTTTATCTACAACGGCTGGGACAACGAAGAAAACGGCGGCATCACCGACGACTCGTCTGTGCTGGACACGTTGATGGATGCGCGCACCTTGCCGGTGTCGCTTACGGCCGCTTCGTCAAAGATAAATTATTATTCGTTTTTCGTTACCCACACCTATGGTATCCCGTTGAATTTTTTCCGCAACGACAGTACGCTGAAAGACGACGGAACGTCCATCTATCTCGGCCATGCCGCCGAGTACACCACGGCGTCACGCGCCTATTACGACCAGATAAGCGAAACCGACAGCATCGGCCGCGCCTTTTACAACAAGGCTTTCTACATACACCCTACCCGTTCGAACGACTCCATGCGCACGTCGCTTTTCGACAACAAATTTTTCCTAACCCTGCAACCATGGTCGGCCGCCGCCATTGTGTCGAAACTCGCGGGGGGCATTGGGTACACGCACCTCTCGAACTATACCTTCCACCCGCAGTCCTACGTTTCGCCGGCGGAGGGCAACGCTACGCAAAATAATTTTTACCTCTATGCCAATGCTTCGGGCGTTTTCCGCCGTTATTTCCAGTGGTCGGCATTCATGCGCTACGATTTCGCCGGATATACCCAGCACGATTTGCTGATAGACGGAACCGTCGGCATTTCCCTGTATCCGTTAAGAAACGGGATACACCTTACCGGCAACGCCGTATTCCAAACCCGGCGCCCCGATTATTTTCTGAACAACACGTACACGAATCATTATATCTGGCAAAATGATTTCGACAAAACCAAAGAGCTGAAACTGCAGGCCACGCTTGCTATCCCCGACTGGCAACTGGAAGCGTCGTTTAATTATTCATTGCTGTCGGGCGCGGTATATTTTGGTAACAGCGCCCAGCCCGCGCAGCACGGGAGCGAGGTAAGCATCCTCGCCGTGTCTTTAAAAAAGGATTTCAAGCTTTGGTGGTTTCACCTGGAGCATCGCGCCCTCCTGCAAATTTCTTCCGACAATGCCGTATTGCCCCTGCCGCTGGTAAGCGGCAATTTAACTTATTACTTGCAGGCGCCGCTGGTGAAAAACGTACTCACTGCGCAGGCGGGCGTGGATATGTATTACAACACTTCTTACTACGCCTATGCTTATAATCCCGCCATCGGCGCGTTTTATACGCAGGACAGGCGTTCTGCCGGCAACTATCCTTACCTCGACGCATTCATTCACTTGAAGTGGAAACATGCGCACCTGTTTTTAAAAGTCGTCAACGTGGCCGAACGGTGGCCGAACAACGATTTCTTTTCCGCCCTCCACTACCTGCGCCCGGAAAGGGTGTTTAAAGTAGGGCTGACATGGTATTTCTATTAAAAAAAAGGAAACACATGCGAACTTGTAAAAAATATTTTCTCTTACTGGTGGCGGTTCCCTGTTTTGCCGTGCTGTTCATTGTGCTTGGAAGCGGCACGGGGCATGGCGGGCAATACCGCGCACGGTATTCATGGGAAAAAGATACGCTGGTCTGCGTGATGGGAAATAATTTTTATGACTATTATTTATACCGGTCCGAGCCGGCGGGATTTCAACTGGAAATTATCCGCGCTTTCGCCAAGGCTTTCCGCTGCCCTTACCGCATCGACGTTTTGCCGTCGTTCGAGCAGCGGCAGGAGGCGCTGGCCGGGCAACAGGCCGACATCATGATCTGCTCGCGCCGGGAACTCAGGGAGTACATGCTGGAGGAAAGGGCTACCGCCGGATTCCTGCTGCCCGACAGTTCGGCATGGGTGGTGGACGCCACGCGCACGGAGATGATAAAGCTGCTGGGGCAATGGATGTCGCAGTTCCGGCAGAGCAAAGACTTTAAAGCGCACCGGAAAAAATATTACACCGTTACCTCGTCGAATAAGGAAAGGACGCGCTACAGCTCGCTCTCGCCGTATGATACGTTAATAAAAAAATATGCAAAAAAAATCCATTGGGACTGGCGGCTGCTGGCCTCGCTGATTTGCCAGGAGTCGCGTTTCAATCCCTCCAGCCAGTCGCGGCGCGGCGCCTGCGGATTGATGCAGCTCATGCCGCAAACCGCCGAAGGCTTCGGCATCTTGGATATTGAAAACCCCGAAAGCAATCTGCTGGCCGGCGTCAAATATTTACAATATGTAATAAAATACCTGCAGCTGGATGAAGCCTCCGAAACCGACCGCCTGAAATTCATACTGGCCGCCTACAATGCCGGCATCGGGCGCATTCGCGACTGCCGGGCGTTTGCCGGCTCGCAGGGGAAAGACCCTGACAAATGGGATGAAGTAGCGGCCGTTATTCCACTGATGCGGCACGAAACCCACTATCTGGGCGACGTCATACAGTTAGGCTATTTCAAAGGCGCGGAAACGCTGGCCTATGTCCATAATGTCTGGGAACGCTACGAGCATTATCTCAACCTCGTCGAACCGTAGTTGCAGTAGGCAGTGGCAGTAGGCAGTAGCTGACGCCGGAATTATCTTACGGAAAAAATTATTTCAAAAATATTTGGAATTAAAAAAAATGTAATTATATTTGCATCGTTCTTATTGCTCTTTGACATTTTGAAATAGATATAAAAAATATATATCGCTTTAACTTTTATTCGGCGCATTACGAAATCTGGAAAATTTCAACACTGTATGAATATAAGCTAAAGCAATCGCGCCAGAAGTGGAGTGGTTGCTGTACTTATATACAGTGTGGGTCTTCCAGAACCTCGTAATGTGATAAGGATAGCACCCATATCCACTCTTGGCTTTTTAGTGGAATAGGGGAAAAATCACCATAAAAGTTAAAAGAACACGTTGCAGAAAAAGTTTAACAAAACATTCTGCAATCATTGGCAGCGAACAAAAATTCGCAGCAGTGGGTTGTTTTATAAAAAAAGTTTGTGTTTGAAAACAACCCTGATGCTGCGAAGGCAGAACATAGACTTATAGACAATAGAACATAGACAAAATACCGATAAACCTTAAACTTTAAACTATAAACCTTAAATATATATAGTATGAAAAAAAATTCCTTTCTTTTCGCTATGCTTGTAAACGTGGCAGCAAACGCACAGGTAACGCATGTGGAGCCTGTTAGTGCAACTTATACGAGCCAAACTGTGTCTTTCCGTGTGTGGTGGAACGCCGGCTCGCGCGACGCTACGCACCTTTCCAAAGTATGGGTGTGGGTAGATTATATCACGGTAAACAGTAATAACACCACTTCCGGCAATTCGTGGACACGCGCTGCCGT
>JAITSM010000119.1 GCA_031287815.1 Prevotellaceae bacterium | reverse complement strand
AAGACGGCATGGCGGAAGACGACTGGGACGGCTGGAAACTGCTCACCGACGCTATCGGCGGCAAATGCCAATTAGTCGGCGACGACTTGTTTGTAACCAACAGCCGGCGCCTGCAAATGGGTATTGATCGCAAAGTCGCCAATTCGATTTTGGTAAAAGTAAACCAAATCGGCTCGCTGACCGAAACGATTGAAGCGGTGGAACTGGCTACCCGTAACGGATATACTTCCGTGATGAGCCATCGCTCCGGCGAAACCGAAGACACCACGATTGCCGACCTTGCCGTAGCCCTCAACACCGGCGAGATCAAAACCGGCTCGGCTTCCCGCTCCGACAGGATTGCGAAATACAACCAACTGTTGCGCATCGAAGAATCCCTTGGCAACGAAGCCTACTATCCGGGACGCAGCTTCAAATACGCACGTTAATTCGATGAAGAATGGAGAGTGGAGAATGGAGAAGGTCTCTTGAGACGCCAGCCCATTCTCCACTCTTCATTTTTCATTTACCATTTTCCATTCACATGATTGCTACTACCGGATTTTTTGACGGCGTGCATGTGGGGCACCGGACGGTGTTGCAACGCGTGGCAGCGGCGGCGCGTGCAGCGGGGGACGAGTGTGCGGTCATTACTTTTTGGCCGCATCCGCGCGTTATCCTGCACCAGGATTCCGGAAAGGTGCGGCTGCTGAATACGCTCGACGAAAAAAAACAACGGCTGCACGAAGCCGGCATCAACCATGTGTTTGTGTTGCCCTTCACCATGGCGTTCTCGCAACTTTCTCCCGAAGATTTTGTGAGGGAATACCTGCACCGGCGATTCCATGTAACTGCGTTGATTGTGGGCTACGACCATCATTTGGGCGTTCATGCCGGCGCAAATTATGAACTGTTACAAAAAATCGGCGAACCCATAAACATGAAGGTGGAACGGGTCGAAGAGAAAAAAGACGCCCTGCTACAGGTAACCGTCAGTGCAACCAAAATCCGGGAAGCATTGGCGCAGGGCTATGTGGAAACGGCGAACCGGTTTTTGGGCTACCATTACCAGCTACAGGGCGTAGTCGTCGAGGGGCAGCGGCTCGGGCAGCAACTGGGCTTTCCCACCGCCAACATGCAACTCTACGAGCCGTTGAAACAGTTGCCCGCCAACGGCGTTTACCACACGCGCGTCCGGCTGAATGAAACCGTTTATTACGGCATGACCAACATCGGCGTCCGCCCCACCGTCCAGCCGGGCGACACGTCGCGGACAATAGAAACCCATATTTTTAATTTCTCGGACGATATTTACGGCCAAGACCTGTCTATTGAATTCCTAAAGCGTATCCGCGACGAACGCCGCTTTTCCTCGCTCGAAGAATTGAAAGCCCAGCTGCAACGAGACAAAGAAAGTATGAATTATGAAGTATGAACTTTGTGGGAAAGGGATGAATGCCCTTCGGGCGATAAAGGGGATGAATGCTGGCGCCAGCCACTGCCTACTGCCCACTGAAAACTGCCTACTGGCTTCCGGCGCCAGCCACTGCCTACTGCCCATTGAAAACTGCCTACTGGCCTCCGGCGCCAGCCTCCTAATCTCTTTTCTCCATCATCTGCTTCCCCTTCCTTTGGAGAGGGAGGGGAGGTATTCCTCAAAATTTCACGCTCACCTGCAGCTTGAAGGTGGTCTGGTACGGTTGGCTGATTTCGTTTAGCCCGCTGCTAACGGTAGTGGCATTGAAAAAATAAGTCTGCGCCAGCCGCGCCCAGAGGTCAATATTTTTCCAAAGCTTTACGTGCGCATTTATGTACCACCGCGCCCCCTTTGCATAATAGGCCGGCACGGAAAAATTATACAGCATATCGTTTTCGTAAGCGTAGAAGCGCGTATTCCAGCTGTCGGTGTCAAAAACGGCGAAGCGCAGGGAAATGTCGGCAGGGAAGGTCGGGAATTTATAGTTGATGTTGTGGTAAAGCAACAACCCGTTTTCCTTGCCGCCCGCGCGGTAAAACGATATTTCCACACGGTCTTGCATGCGCAGCCCGCGAAGCAGTTGGTACGAGATTTCGTAGCGCGCATGCAGCAAATTTACGCGGCGCTGTTGCATTACGGCGTCTGCGCCGCCGCTTATATTTTCGTCCTTCTCTTCCTGCGTTATGCGCAGGTACATATTCATAGCCGAGTCAGGCCGGTAGGCGGCCTGCACGTGGTATTCGTAACCGCTCGACGGCGCATGGACACGGTAGCGCATCCAGGGAAACGAAAAAGCGTCGGCGCCGGCAGTAACCGTAATATCCGGATGCGGCAGCCACTGCATTCCCATATAAAAACCGTTCTCGTTGGCGGTTTTGCCTGTTTCCCCGAAACCCTGCGCATACATCGCCTGGTAATTGCGGCCATAGTTCCGGTACAGCAACGCCAGCCGGAATATTTCATCCAAATCGAACAATGCGCCGACAAGGCCGGCCATTCCACCGTTCCGACTCACGGCAAATTCCCCGAAAAGGCTGGTTTTTTTCCATACCCCGGAGAAATCAATGCCGGCGTTGGCGTTTTGCGCGTCGTTCAGCTCAAAATAATTGTAGGGCTTCACGTCGCGCCGGTAGTTTTTTCCATAGCGATGCCACAAAGCCGTTATCCCTACTTTCACATACTTGAAGCGGTATGACAGGTTGCCGCCGGCCACCGTTTCCGGCAGGGCGTGTTTTTTCTCCATCGTGCCGGCGGTGTTGTGCTGCCCCGCTTCCTGGATGGTGGAAAAAACGCTGCTGTCGGCAGTAGCGTCAATATTTTTATGCGAAACGAATGCCGACAGCCGCCATTGCCTATATTGCAGCGTTACGGCCGCCCCGCGCCGGAAAAGATTTTCACTGGTGGACGTATAGCCGGTGAAACCGCGTTCCTGTTTTTTGACGGACAGGGCGTCGCCGGCTTTCGACAACGAATAGCCGCCCCACGCCACCAGCCCTTGCCCGAACTGCACCTGGTAATCGCCGATAATAATTTTTTTCACTGTTCCCATATCGGCAAGCTGTAGATGCGCCGAATAAAAATCAAACCCGTATTTGTTGTTACCGCTGAAAAACGGCTCTCCCGCATCGTTTTTAGCGGTAACGCCCCATTGCGCTTTATCGCGGTAACGGTATTGGTAGCGCGTATAAAACGCCCACGGCGAGCCGAGATAACGCGCATTGGGGTTTTCCTGCTCTTCGGGCGCAAGGGGCGAAAAGCCTTTTTGCTCTTCCAGCGTACGCCCCGTGCGCATAATCAGCCGGTGCCGCCCATGCGTGAAGCGGCTGGCAAAAGAAGAAGGCTGCCCGGCAGGGAGGGGAATGACCGTGATGAAGGGGTATAGCTGCCCGGCAATTTCTTCGTTGAAGCCGTGAATGAGCGGCAGCTCGTGCACCGTGAACAACGCGCCGTATTCTTTCCGGTATTCCAGCAGGCTTTGGATTTGAAAATCGTTGAGGATTTGTAGTTGCTGCAAATCGGCTTCCTTAGCGGCGTTCAAGTCGAGCGGGAACTCCAGCAATGTTTCGTAGGTATCGTACAATGCCTGCAAATCCACTTCATTTTCGCCGGCGTTGGCAGCGACGGATTCGATGAGCCGGCGCAACGATTCGGGCATGTCGCGGTGGGGGATTTGCGCTGTTGCCATATCGGCGGCGAAGCAAAAAAATATGAATGCGGCATATTTCATAAGCCCATATTTACGGCTGCCTGCGGGGTGTAGCCCAATAGCGGGTGGCGGCTCAACGCTGCATCAAACCGGAATTTTTTGTAAATATACCCCACGCCGAAATGCATTTCGAACGGCTGTGTTATAATGCCGGCGCGCAAACAAAGGACATTCCCGAGCATAACCTCCGTGCCGGTTTTGATGCGGGCAGCCTCATAAATATTTTTGGAAACTTCGGCAAACAGCTGCACCGGCGCAGCTAGCGAATACCCTGCGCCCAATGAAAACACTACCGGCAACTTCGTTTTTTCATCGTCATTCCACTTCGAAAACGTAAGATTGAAAACATAAAAACCCAGCGTAAAATTCTTTGCCGGCATAGCCCGGACGCCGGCGTTTCCATTGACGGCAAACAAGTTTTTATAGCCTTCCGGGAAGCGCATCAAATGCCCGTCCACACTAATGCCGGCCGCGAGGTACTTGGACAGTTTCCGCCCGACAGCTATTCCGAAGCGGTTTTCACCATAGTCCGTAAATCCAAGGTTACTTAACGACAAACCTACGCCGTTGCCCAGCAGTGGAAACGCCCCCGCGAGCGTGCTAATGCCCATTTCCTGCATGGCAAACCGCTGTTCGTGCGCCACGCCGACACAGTAGCCGGCAAGCATGCCAAGCCCTGCCGGATTATTCACCGCCGCCCACACATCGGTTTGCACCGTAATAATATTCCCCATCCCTGCGGCGCGCGCCCCCACCGGCTCCAGCGACAGCTGCGCATGCAAGGGAAGGGAAAAAACCAACAACAAAACAGTCGCGAATATGTGTTTCAACAATCTCATAATGGATAGGCAAATATACGGCTTTTAAACTATTCTTCCCTCTTTTTACTAATAATTTTTATGATTAAGCGATTCGGTGAATAGGGACGTAAGAAGTAAATCACCCTTTACTTTTTTTATTTGCTATTTAAAAAAACTTTTCTACCTTTGCACCCGATATTATGCTCTTTTAAACATATTGACGCTTTTATTCTACCTTTGAAATCTGGAAAATTTCAATATACAGATGAATAAAAGCAAAACTCCACGAGAGAGAAACGTGAATTTTTGCTTACATCTGTATTAGGTATTCCAGAACCTCAAAGGTAATAAGTCCAATTCACGTTTCGGAGTTTTATACCTAACTAACCTCTCATAACAGAGAAATTTCCAAAACAAGACTAACGAATAAAAGTTGCCAGGATGTTAAAGAGCATGCGGCAAAGGGGGATTGTTTT
>JAITSM010000081.1 GCA_031287815.1 Prevotellaceae bacterium | reverse complement strand
GTTGCTCCACCATACGCGGAAAGACACGATTTTGTTTGTGTAATCGACATCGACAGGTTCGACGTTTGTTTGTGCGTTTGCAGTAATGCTTACAAGCATTGCAAAAAGAAAGAAAATTTTTTTCATACTATATATATTTAAGGTTTATAGTTTCATGTTTAAGGGTTATTGGTATTTTGTCTATGTTCTATTGTCTAAAAGTCTATGTTCTGTTTTCGCAGCTTCAGGGCTGTTTTTCAAACACAAACTTTTTTTAAAACAACCCCCCTGCTACGAATTTCTATCCACAGCCTATTTCTACGTTTCAATGCCATATTACCTGTCTAATATAATCAAAAAGAAACGTAGATTATATTTATTATAGTTGGAGGTTCTCGTATACCCTGTACAAAAAATAAACTAAATCCACGTTTACATACGGAACAGTACCTTTTGTACATATTAGAAATTTACGAGATTCCCAACTATAGAACTATTGTCAATTTATATTGACTTTTATCTTAGTCAAAGAACATAATTATATGGCGCAAATATATTACTTTATTTTTTAATTGCAAATGTTTTTGAAAATTTTTTTTCCATAAGGTGATTCCGGCGCAGCCACCTCATACTTCATACTTCATACCTCATACTTCAAACCAGCCCCACAGGTGGACACAGATTAGGGCAGATTACACAGATTTTAAATGCGCCTTACTCGTCACCCTTCACTCCTCACCCTTCCCCCACCCCTCCATTTAATTAAATTTTCGTATTTTTGCGAACTATTTATCAAAATACAATATAGACGCAAATCCATAGAACCCGATGAAAACTCCCGGAAGAACAAAAATTGCCGAACTGCTGAAAAGCGCCACCGGCGCAGAAGTAACCGTAAAAGGATGGGTGCGCACCAAGCGCGGAAATAAAAATGTCGCCTTCATTGCGCTGAATGACGGCTCTACTATTCATACCATACAGGTGGTAGCCGATATGCGCCTCTTTACCGAAGAGCAACTGAAGCCGGTAACCACCGGCGCCTGTTTGCGCGTTACCGGGCAATTGGTGGCGTCGCAGGGCAGCGGGCAGCCGGTAGAAATCCAGGCAAAGGAAATAGAAACCTATGGCATCGCCGACGAAACCTACCCGCTGCAAAAGAAAGGGCATACGCTGGAGTTCCTGCGCGAGATAGCGCACCTCCGCCCGCGCACCAACACTTTCGGCGCAATATTGCGCATCAGGCATGCGATGGCTTTTGCGATTCACCATTACTTTAATGAAAAAGGCTTTGTGTATTTGCATACGCCGCTCATCACAGCATCCGATGCGGAAGGCGCAGGGGCGATGTTTCAGGTTACCACGCTCGATTTGCAACAGCCGCCGCGCAACAGCCGGAATGAAATTGACTATACGCAGGATTTTTTCGGGCAGCAAACCAGCCTTACCGTCAGCGGGCAGCTCGAAGGCGAACTGGGCGCTATGGCGCTGGGGGACGTATATACCTTCGGCCCCACCTTCCGCGCCGAAAACAGCAATACGCCGCGCCACCTCGCCGAGTTCTGGATGATCGAGCCGGAAATGGCGTTCTACGATATTCACGACAACATGAACCTTGCCGAAGATTTTATCAAATACCTCGTGCGCTATGCGCTGGAGCATTGCGTCGACGATTTGAAGTTCCTGAACGACCTGTACGACAAAGAGCTTATAGAACGCTTGCAGGGAGTGATACAAACCGAGTTCGTGCGGTTGTCCTACACCGAAGGCATCGATATTCTGGTAAAATCGGGGCAGAAATTTGAATTCCCGGTGGCATGGGGCGTCGATTTGCAAAGCGAACACGAGCGCTACCTGGTCGAAACGCATTTCAAAAAACCCGTAATCCTGACCGATTACCCGAAAGAAATAAAAGCGTTCTACATGAAGCAAAACGCCGACGGCAAGACCGTCCGCGCTATGGATGTGCTGTTCCCGAAAATCGGCGAAATCATCGGCGGCTCGCAGCGCGAAGAAAACAGGGAAAAGCTGCTGGCGCGCATCGCCGAAGCAGGCATAAGCGCAGAAAATTTGTGGTGGTACCTCGATACGCGCCGCTACGGAACAGCCGAGCACAGCGGCTTCGGGCTGGGCTTTGAACGGTTGTTGCTGTTCGTTACCGGCATGGCGAATATCCGCGATGTGATTCCCTTCCCGCGCACGCCAAAGAACGCCGCCTTTTAAGATACGAATTAGTACAAATTACTACGATTAAAAAATATGAAAAAAATAATATATCGAATTGCTTTGCTTGCGGCGTTGCCCGCCTGCTGCGGACAGGCGGCAATAGCCCAGTCGCCGTCATTTACCCGGCTACTAATGAATAAAGACGGCGGGCAAACGGCGTTAGCCCCCACAGATACGTTAAAGCTAAAAGAAGGCGAAACCTGTTCCGTAGAAATCTACGCCGAAGGCGCCACTGCCGGCGAAGTAGCTTTTATCTCGGCTACGGGGCTGGCCAGTTCGTGGATGTATTTCATCAGCCCGGAAGGCGCCGGCTCCGCCACGTTGCTGCTGCTGCCGGGCGATGATACGCATACCGGCGACGTGGACGGCAACTATACGCTTTACTTCACGGCCTTCGATACCATTCCCGGGCATGCTTCTTCCACGCGGGCGCTGCCCGTTTACATTATCGACCGGAATGCGCTACAGCCCGGCGACACGGAAGTGACCATCATCAATTACCCCAACCCCGTGACAGACGCCACCGGATTTGTTACGACCCTTGATTACATTGTCCCGGTAGCCGGGCAAGGCGCTTTGCAGATTTATGCTTTATCGGGGAAAAAGGTGCTGTCGATATTCGAGAATACGTATGTAGCGGCGGGGCACTATTACCGTACGGTTAACCTGTCGGCGCTGCCGGCGGGGACGTACCTCTACCGCTTAACCGTCGAAGGCATTGGCAGCAAGTCGGGGCGCATGATTAAACTATAAACTTTTTACCGGTAAATTATGAATACTTTTGCTAAAATACTACTGATCGCTGTTTTCGGCGCAGCATCTTCCCTTTCTCTTTTTGCGCAATACTACAACAGCCCGGCGCTGCACGAAGTCATGGCGCCCGACGCGCGGGCGGCCGGCATGGCGGATATGGGCGTAGCCACGTCGCCTGATGTTTTTTCGCAGCACTGGAATCTGGCCAAATACGCCTTTGCGAAAGATACCGGCGGCGTAGGGCTTTCCTATGCGCCGTGGATGTTGCGGACAAACGAGTTTTCTTCGCCGCTGTTTTATCTGGCGGGTTTTTATAAAATCGGGCAGCAGGCGATTAGCGCATCGGTGCGCTATTTCTCGGACGGAGACGCTACCGCCAGGGATGCGCAGGGAAATGAAGGCGCCTCGTTAAACCGCTCGCGTTATTCTTTCGACTTGGGCTATTCCCACACGTGGGGAAAATATATTTCATTGGGGCTGGCGTTGCGTTATACCGCCTATAATTTCCATCCGGAAAACAATGGCATCAGCGGCCTGTCAAACGCCGGTGCGCTGGCCGGCGACTTGGGTTTTTACTTCCGCTACCCGTCGAAGAAAACAAACGAATTTGCACTCGGATTAAGCCTGAAAAATATGGGCATGAAAGTAACGGAGGGCAGCACGAAACGGTTTCTGCCGATGGCGATGAATCTGGGATTTCGCTATTCATGGCTTATCCTGACGCAACACCAGCTGTCCATTGGCATGGACGTCAATAAACCGTTAGTGCCGAAAGACCAAACAAAAACCGTGTTCAGCGGCTTCTTTGCTGCATTTGGCAACAACATCAGGGAATGGGGCGTGTCCGCCGCGCTGGAATATTCCTTTATCGAACGGCTTTTTGTACGCGCCGGCTACCACTTGGGTGATAAAGATTATGCGCTGGGCTCTTACTTCACGGCCGGATTAGGCGCAAAGTGGCATCAATTTTCGCTGGACGCGTCCTACATGGTAAGCGCCCACGCCAACGAAGCCCTCACCAACATCGTCCATATCGGCCTGCAATACGCATTTTAAATAAAAACACCATGCTCATCGGTATAGCGGCAGACCACGCAGGCGTAGAAATGAAAGCTTTTCTGAAGCAACAGCTCGAAACGCAAGGCTACGTCCTGCGCGATTTCGGCGCATTCGCTGCCGAAAGCGTGGATTATCCCGACTTCGCGCATCCTTTGGCAGCAGCCCTGTCGAAAGGGGAATTGAAAGCGGGCATTTCTATTTGCGGTTCCGGAAACGGCATAAACATGGCCATGAACCGCCATCGCGGCGTCCGCGCCGCCCTTTGCTGGTTGCCGGAAATTGCGCGGCTGGCGCGGGCGCACAACGACGCCAATGTATGCTCCCTCCCCGCGCGCTTCATCGATAACGACACCGCCTTAACAATCGTACAAACCTTCCTCTCCACCGCCTTCGAAGGCGGCCGCCACCAACGGCGCATTGAGAAAATAGAAGTATGAAGTATGAGGTATGAAGTATGAAGTAGGCTGGCGCCAGCGTCCAGTAGGCAGTGGCTGGCGCCAAAATCACCTTACGGAAAAAATTTTTTCAAAAATAGTTGCAATTAAAAAATAAAGTAATATATTTGCAGCGGTTATTACTTGCTCTTTGACATTTTGAAAAGGATATAAAAAATATATCGCTTTAGCTTTTATTCTAAAACTGAAATCGGGAAAATTTCATTGATGTAAGAATAATAAGTAAAAGCAATCTCGCCAAGAGTGGATATGGGTTGTTGTACTTATTTACATCAAGGGTTTCCCGAACCTCAGTTTTTAATAAGTGTAGCCTCATTACCACTTTTGGTTTTTTAGTGGAATCAGGAAAAAATAACGGTAAAAGTTGAAGAAACAAACGGCAGAAAAGGGTTATTAAAACTTTCTGCAATGATTGGCAGCGGATAAAAAATCGCAGCAAGGGGTTGTTTTGGTTGATAAAGTTTGTGTTTGCAAAACAACCCCAAGTCTGCAAAAAATAATAACAATTAAAAAATAAAAAATTATGAAAAAAATTTTCTTTTCTCTTTTATTGTTTCCCCTTTTGGGGGCAGGTGGCTTGTCTGCCGCCGTAACCGTTACGCCGCTGAGCGTAGATTATTCCACAAACAAAGTAACTTTTAAGGTGGAATGGACTGGCACCCCCACTGCGCCCTACAATAATCGTGTGTGGGTGTGGATAGATTTTTGTCCGATAACAGGCACAACTCCGGCAAACTCTTTTTCTACTGCAACCATTTCCAACCCCGCTAAAACAGGCGGAAACGGTACAGTTACTAACGCCACCGAACGTGGCTTCTTTATTGAATATGCCGCTACCAATGCAGGAACAACTGTTACCGCCACATTAAGCAATGCCTCCGGCAAATTCAACTGGTGCGCCTACGGTAGCGACTACCCGCCGAATGTTTTGGCGAATAGCAATAGTTCTTACACATTGGCAGGAACGCCGTCGTTCATATTGATTGCCTCTAATGGCGCCACGTCGCTCACAGTGCCCGGTACCACCATTGTTGCTTCTGCCGTAACGTTTACGCCGGCAACCATAACCGACGCCACAGGTTATCCCGGACTTTGGTGTCCCTACACCGGAACTGACTTATATATGGATGCAACCCATCGTTGCCTGCAACGTCAAAGCGGCGCAGGGAATTGGGAAGCATGGATAAAAGATAGTAGAGACAACGAATTGTACAGGATTGTAAAAATGCCGGACAATAAATGGTGGTTGGCGCAGAATGTAAAATTAGCCAGCTATAATGGCTCTACGGTAGGCGCTGCCATTAGCGGCTGCACAAAAGAGGAATGCGGCAGGGCATATACATGGGTGCAAATATACGGCAACTATGGTGGTTCTTACGGTTCAACAGGGACTGTACAAGGTATATGCCCACCAAATTGGTTATTACCTTTGCGATCCACTTATGCAACACTTGTGTCATCGATTGGTACCGCCCAACAGGCGATGAGAAGTTTACGACCCTTGAATTCGATGTGTAACCCAAAACAGAATGACCATGGAATCGCATCCGTGACAGGTACTACAAACGGCGCGATAGGAACTGGCCAATTCTGGTACACCAATGATGCCGGCCGCGAGGACGGTTTCGGCATCGGCGGGGGTGACGGTCAAACCACCGACTGCGATACGTTCACGGTCAGCAACGATGGAGAATCCGGCGCAAAAGGATCGGTCCGTTGTTTCCGCTAACTGTAATTTTCACCAACATAATTTTGTCTAAACGAAGCAAAAAAACTGTTTTGAGCTGCTGCATAGCTTTTCCTCATCAGGGTTTCCCCATTCCTCCTTTTAAAAACCAATTCCCATGAAATACGAATTAGTTTATTCCACCGAT
>JAITSM010000246.1 GCA_031287815.1 Prevotellaceae bacterium | reverse complement strand
ATTGCTCGAACTAAAACTAAGGACAAAATTTCTTATTTAACCAAGCTGCTGGAGTAATTGTCGCAACGTTTTCAAATCTCCGCTGGAGAAGAATTCGTGGCGGGCTTCGTCGCCGGAGGCGTTGAGGAGATTGTTTTGCGAGAGCAGGAATTTTACGCGCTGCGCTACTGCCGGAGCGGGGTTTAAGATAGTGATGCGGTCGCCGGTAATTTTGCGGATGGCGGGAATTAAGAAAGGATAATGCGTACAACCCAACACCAAATGGTCAATGTTGGCGCGCAGCATCGGGCGGATATATTTTTCCAGCAGCCGCTGCGCTTCTTTGCTGCCGGCGTGGCCGCTTTCTACCAGTTCCACCAGGCCGTCGCCGGGCTGTTCGAGAATTTGTATGTGCCCGGCAAAGCGTTCCAGTGTTTCGTGGTACAACCGCCCCTTGAAAGTGCCCTGCGTCGCCAGCACGCCCACCACGCCGGTAACGGAATGCAGTGCCGCCGGTTTCACTGCCGGCTCCATGCCTACAAAGGGGAGGGGATAGGTGGCGCGTAAATAGTCAATAGCTGCGGCGGTAGCGGTGTTGCAAGCCACCACAATGAGTTTGCATTGTTGCTGCCCTATCAAAAAATCCATGATATGGCTGCTGCGTTCGATGATTTCGCCCGGTTGCTTTTGCCCGTAAGGGCAGTAGGCGCTGTCGGCGTAATAGGCGGTATGTTCGTGGGGCAACAGTTTCACCACTTCGCGCCACACCGACAGTCCGCCGACGCCGGAATCAAATAGCCCTATGGGAGCAGAGGAGCGCAAGAGAAGTAGGAATTAGCCATTCCTGCATCCGCCGTTTATCTGGCAGTGGCCGGAGGCGTTACGGGAGCTACCTTGTCCGCCGGAATTTTCAATTCGGCTTTTACCAACGGCAGTACATTCTCGCTATGGTCGGTATTGAAGAAAGACAATACACCGGTGCTGGTGTCGAAGATATAAGTAAACCCGTTATCTTTTCCCACTTTGGAGATAGCTGCATTGGCTTTCTCAATCACCGGGCGCAGCAATGTTTGTTGCATTCTGGAAAAATCTTCCTGAGCGGTGCGCTGGAAGTCTTGAATACGCTGGTTCATTTCCTGTATTTCCTTTTCTTTCGCTTCCCGGATGGCTTCCGTCCAGGAGGCCTGTTTGGTCTGGTACATGTTGAACTTGTTGTTCAATTCCACCTGCAAGGTTTCGATTTGTTCTTGCAAGTCTTCCCCGTAGGCTTCCAGTTTCGCTTGAGCGGAGTCGCGTTCGGGCATTAGCACGATAAGTTCCGATACGTTCAGGTGTCCGAATTTATAAGCATGTTGGGCTGTAGCGGACAAGATCATACCTGCTGCCAGGGCGATGGTTACGATGATTTTTTTCATAGAAACAGTTAAAATTATAATTTAAGAAAATTCCGTTATTAAACGTTTGCAAAGATACGTTTTTTAATTTTTATAGCCCAACTTCCCAAGTACTTTATCGCTTAAGTCAAAGCGTGGGGCGGTGTACAGCACGGAAGGATTGGAGGTAATGTCGAGGATAACAGCATAGCCGTCCTGCGTGGCTACTTCTTTCACCGCATTTTTTACCTGTTCGATGACAGGGTTGAGCAATTCCGTTTTCTTTTTGTCCAATGTGCCGTCCTGCCCGAAATACTGGCGTTGCAATTCTTTTGCTTCTTTTTCTTTGGTGATAATTTCATTTTCGCGGCGTTGTTTCATGTCGTCGGTCAGCAGGACTTTGTCGGCCTGGTATTTTTTGTAGAGTTCTTCCAGGCTGGCATACTTGGTTTCAATTTCTTTTTCGTATTGTTGCGAAAGTTTGTCCAATTGGTCTTGCGCTGTTTTATAAGCAGGGATTTTTTTCAAAATATATTCCGTGCTGACGTATCCCACTTTATTAGTGTTTTGCGCTATGGCGGACAATGCAATGCCGGCAAAAGCGACGAGGAATAAAATGCGTTTCATAATGGTATATTTTTATTGTTATTAATGTATTGAAATTTTAAAACTGCATGCCGAAGGTAAAGGCAAAGTTACTGCCGCTGGCGTCGGCGTTTCCGACAACCGAGTCGAAACCATAGCCCCAGTCGATGCCGAGAATCCCGACAATCGGCAACATCACTTTGACGCCCACGCCGGCAGCGCGTTTAATAGCAAACGGATTGAATTGCTTTATGTCCGACCAGGCGTTGCCGCCTTCGAGAAAGAGGCAGGCATAAATGGACGCTTGCTGTTCCATGATGACGGGATGCCGCAATTCCAGCGTGAACTTATCGTACACGTGGCCGGCATATGCGCCGTTCACTATTGGCGTGATAGACGAGTTGGCGTATCCGCGCAGGGCGATATTTTCTTGCCCGTAGCGATTGAAGCCCGCCATGCCGTCGCCGCCAAGGATAAATCCTTCAAACGGCGAATAGCCCAAGCTCCTGTTGAAATAGCCCAAGTAGCCGAACTGCACCCGTGAAAACACCACCAGGTCGCCGACCACCTGCGTGTACAAAGCGCCCTTGAATGTCCACTTGTGGTATTCTATCCATTTATACTTTTCCGCCGCCGACATAGCGCTGTAATCCGTAGTGCCGCGAAACAGCGAATAGGGCGGCGTGATTTGCAAGCCCAGCGAAAACTCCGAGCCCTTGCGCGGATAAAACGGCTGGTCGGTGGAATTGCGGCTGAACACGATGTGCCAATTAACGTTGTGCGACACGCCGTCAGAGAAGCCGTAGTAACTTTCCGGCCAGTTGTTCAAATTATAGCGTTGAAAACTCAGCTCGTTGTAAAGCTGGAAATACGAATCAGGCCATTGCAACCGCGTGCCGATACCTGCCGACACGCCGAATGTTTCCATCCACCTGTCGACTGTCTGGAAATAATAGGAAGCGTTTGTTTCCCGCGTAAAATAAGCCGTCAGCGACAGCGACGTCGGTTTCTTCCCGCCCAGCCAGGGCTCTACGAACTGCAAGGAGAAGGCGGTATAGTAAGTTCCCTGTATTTGCAGGCGCAATGCCAGCGTCTGCGCATCGCCTGCCGGCACCGGCCGCCATGCGCCCTTCTTGAAAAACCGGCGGATAGAAAAATTTGAAAACTTCACGCCCACCGTACCCACAAAGGTATTGCCGCCCCACCCGCCGGAGAGTTCCAACTGGTCGTTGGCTTTTTCCGTCAAGATATAAGTAAGGTCTACCGTATTGTCCTGCTGATTGGGAACCACCCTGAATCCTTCCGGCGACATAATTTTTTCCGGCTCAAAGTTGCCGTTCGACGCCAGTTCGCGCAGGGAACGCTCAAATGCCGTGCGGCTCCACAGGTAGCCCGGCTTGGTATATAATTCACGGCGCACTACCCGTTCATTGGTTTTTACATTACCCGAAATCAATATCCGTTTGAACATCGCCTGTTCCCCTTCGTACATCCGCATCTCAAAGTCTATCGAATCGCCGATCACCGCTACTTCCACCGGGTCTACTTGAAAGAACAGGTAGCCGTTGTCGGAATACCACGTGCTTACGGACGACTGGTCGTCCCTCAGTTTTTTCTCCAGCAACACGCGGTCGTACACATCGCCTTTTTTAACGCCCAGAATGTTATTCAATATTTCGGCCGGCAGTTTGGTGTTGCCCACCCATGTGATATTCCTGAAGTAATACTGTTTCCCTTCGTCCACTTTCAGTTTTATGCCCAGCCGCTTTTCGTTGATGACATACACCGAATCCCACACAATCTGCGCATCGCGGTAACCCTTTTCATTGTAGGCGGTGATAATATTTTCCTTGTCATTTTCAAATTCGTCGGCCCTGAATTTTTTACTGCTGAAGAAATTCCGGAGCGTGTTTGCCTTTGTTTTTTTCATAGCCCGCGCCAGCTTCCTGTCGGAAAGCGCCTCATTGCCTTCAAAGGCGATTTGTTTAATTTTTACTTTATTCTTCCGGTTAATATCAAAAGTAACCCGGATGGCATTATTCACCATCGTGTCGTTTTGCTGGATAATATTGACTTCGGCGTTCAGGTAGCCTTTTTCGGCATAATATTTTTTTATAATATCAATCGAGGTATTGATTACATACTCGGAATATTCGCTGCCGCGCCGCAGTTTCAGGCGTTCCATCAGGTCTTCTTTGGCGCTTTTCTTGACGCCCTCGCCGCTGAATAACCACAACGACACGCGGGGGCGTTCGGCAAGGTGAATATTCAGGTATACCCTATCGCCGACCACGCGAGGGGCGGTAATGGACACATCGGAGAAATAACGCATCGCCCAGAGTTTGCGGGCTATTTGCGACAGCTTGTCGCTCGGAATCATCACGGTGTCGCCGATAGACAGGCCGACCAGTGAAAGAATTTGCTCGGTAGTATAATATTTCACGCCGGAAATAGTCACGTCGGCCACGATATAATTTTGCGGATTGTTATAATCAAACGAAACGGCCGCCTGTTGCGTACTGTCCGCCGGCGCCTCCTTGTGGAGCCGGGCGCTGTCGGCCGGTTGTGCGGCGGCTATGGTGATAAAAAATAAAAATGCCGGAATAAAGATAATTTGTCCGGTGATTATATTCAGGAAATACTTCATGCAAGTTTTTTTACCTTCATTTGAGAAACAGGATGCAAATATACTAAATAAATGATAAATGATAAAATCGCTTTTTTATTGAGCCGTAGGGTTGGCTTTAAACGGATGTATTTTAAAATGGCTGTGTACGTCATTCACCATTTCGCCCGGCCATGGCTGACGCATGTAGATTTTGATAAGTGCTGAGAGGAACTCCTTGCTCCACTTTTTTTAGTTGAAAATGGAAAGTGGAAAGTGGAGAATGGGCTGGCGCCAGCCAACTTTTAACTTTTAGTTTTTAACTTTTAACTTTAATTTGCTATTTCAAAAATCTTTTCTACCTTTGCACCCGACATTACGATCTTTTACATTTTGACCGCTTTTATTCTGTAATTTGAAATCTCGACAATTTCTAACTAGTTGAATAAATTTAAGCCAACAAAGAAACGTGGGCTTTAACTTATAACTAGTGGGTAGTCGAGAACCTCAAATTACGATAAGTTTAGTCCACGTTTCACATTTTATCCCCAAACCGCTCTGAAAAGAGCAATCCCGAAACAAGACAGAACGAATAAAAGTTGCCGAAATGCGAAAGCGTAACGCCGGAAACTTGAAACAATAAACTTGAAACAATAAATTTATGAAAAAGTAT
>JAITSM010000197.1 GCA_031287815.1 Prevotellaceae bacterium | reverse complement strand
ATTACTGTTTACCGTGATATAATCTACCCACACCCATACTTTGGAGAGGTGCGTAGCATCTCGCGAGCCGGCGTTCCACCACACGCGGAAAGACACGGTTTTGTCCGTATAATTTGCGCCAATCGGCGTAACGTTTGTTACCTGTGCGCTTGCCGTAATGCTTATCAGCATGGCAAAAAAGAAAAGTTTTGTTTTCATAAAAATGTGTGTTTAAAAGTTAATATTGTTTTTTTTGCAGCCACAGGGTTGTTTTCAAACACAAACTTTCCCATATAAAACAACCCCCTGCTGCGAATTTTTTGTTCACTGCCAATGATTGCAGAAGTTTTTAATAACCCGTTTCTGTAAGTCGTTTCTTTAACTTTTATGGTGATTTTTCCCAGATTCCACTAAAAAAACCAAGAGTGGAAAGGGGCGTTATACTTATTGTTATCAGAGGTTCTAGGAAACCCGTACAGCAAATAAGTATAACGACCTATATCCACTCTTGGTATGGTCGCCTTTTCTTATTATTCAAGCTGTACGGAAATTTCCTAGATTTCTGATAACACACAGAATAAAAGTTAAAGCGATATATTTTTTTATATCCTTTTCAAAATGTCAAGGAGCAAGTAATAACCGCTGCAAATATAAAACAATATTTTTTAATTGCAACTATTTTTGAAAAAATTTTACCCCCCGAGTTAAGAACTAAAAGTTGGCTGGCGCTTTTTTAATGGAGAATTGAAAATGGAGAATGGAGAATGTCTTTTGAGGCGCAAGGTAATTCTCCATTTTCAATTCTCCATTCTCCATTAAAAAAGCCCCCTTCACCCCTTTTGAATCGCTTCCTGCGCTGCGTCGTATTCATAGCCCCTGCCGAGCGCGAAGCGCAATAATTTGGCGGCGGCTTCGGCGGGGGATGCGGCTTTCAAGGTAGCTTTTTTTCGTTGCAACAATTGTACTAAATCGTCCTGGTATTTTTCCCTGTCTATTTCCTGCAGGGCTTCGGCGATAAGGGCGGCAGGAATTTTTTTCGTTTGCAGCGCCTGTTTTATTTTCACCGTTCCCCAATGCGACAATCTATTCTTGTCGCGCACGAATGCCTTAGCGTATCGCGCTTCGTCGATAAATCCCTGCGCCTGTAATTTTTTTATAATGGCAGAAATTTCCTTTTCCGGAATATTCCAGTCGTGCAATTTTTTTTGCACGTCGGCGATACACTTTTCCGCGCGGCTGCAAAGTTGCTGAAGGCGGGAAAGCGCCTGTTCGGAGGAAAGCGTCTTGCTCATGGATTTTTTTTTGACGGTATCGCCCAATCTTTCCATGGAACGTAAAGCCCTTTTTCTGTTTTCAGGGACAGGCTGCCGGTATATACTACCCGGCATGTTGCCGGCGATACGCCGGAAAGCGCCTGCCAATACCGCAATCCTTTGAAATCATCGCTGTGCATGGTACTGTTTGATTTCAGTTCCACCGCTTGCAACTGGCCGCCTTGTTCAATCAACAGGTCTATTTCGTTGCCGTTGCTGTCGCGCCAAAAGTAAATTTCCGGCTCTTTTGCTTTGGCATAGCTTTGTTTTAAATATTCGGTCACCGCCCAATTTTCAAACAAACTCCCACGCAAAAAGTGCGTGTTCAATTGCGTCGTATTTTCTATTGACAACAGCGAACAAGCCAACCCGGTGTCATAGAAATAAAGTTTAGGCGATTTGATGAGCCGCTTGTTGAAGTTTTTATAATACGGTTTTAATTGAAAGATGATATAACTTGTTTCCAGCGCCGACAGCCACGCTTGCGCCGTATCGTTTTTAATGCCGCAATCATTGGCCAGAGAAGAAATATTGAGTATTTGCCCAATGCGTCCCGCACACAGTTTCAGAAAACGGATAAACAACGATAAGTTGGCGATATTGCGCAATTGCCGGACGTCCCGTTCCACATAGGTTTGTAAATAATTCGGATAAAACTCGGCAGGCTTTATATGCTTGTCGTAAATACGCGGATAGCCTCCCGTGAGCATTGATTTATCAATGGTTTCAGGGTGTTCATCTGTTTTTTGCAGTTCGGAGAAAGAGAAAGGCAGTAGCTTTAACACTGCCGTTCTTCCGGCCAGGCTTTGCGTAATTTGCTGCATCAGCAAGAAATTTTGCGACCCCGATAAAATATACATTCCCGAACTGTTTTCAGCATCCACCCGGGTTTGTATATAAGAGAACAGTTCCGGAACGTGCTGCGCTTCGTCAATGATTGTTTTTCCCTGCAAATGATCCAAGAAACTGCGGGGGTCGGCCAGCGCAGCCGCCCGCACATCTGGCTCTTCCATCGATACGTAATGATACTTTGGAAAACTGTTGCGCAATAAGGTGGATTTCCCCGATTGGCGCGGCCCCGTGAGCATCACTACCGGAAATTTCTTTGCAAAATATATTATTTGTTTTTTAATTAGCCGTTCAATCATAATATAAATTTTATGCAAATATACTAATCAATTGGCAAATTTACATAAATTTTTAAAATTATTTTTTTATAGATAACTGCGTAAATGTATTGCCGGGTAAATATTCCAAAAAAAAACGGCGGCTGTTTTTAATTTATGCAGTTTGACCTGTCGACAGGTAAATTTACATAATATGCTTTTTTAGGAGCATCGTTTTTAGGTTACAAAAAATTGATTTTTGTGCCGGCGTTGTTTATTTCCAACGATAATTCGCGGCCGAAATACAGGGCGTAATTCGGTTCGTCATGCCCGGCAGGAAAACCGTAACAAACGGGAATATTCAACGGTTGCAGATAATCGGCAAGGACTTCGTAAGCGGTCTTTCCGGGCAGCACGTCATCGGGTTTGCTATTCATAAAGTCGCCGACAATCACTCCGGCGGCTTTTTTCAGTTTCCCGCTACGTTGGAGGTTATTCATCATCCGGTCGATGCTGTAAAGGTATTCGTCTACGTCTTCCAAAAATAAAATGGCGCCGGCAGTGTCCACATCATCGGGCGTGGCGGACAGGTTGACCAGAAGCGACAAATTCCCGCCCCGCAAAACGCCTTTGGCCGCGCCCGGCCGGTTGAGCGGATGCGCCGGAATATCATAACCCCGAAGTTCCCCGAACAGGGCTTTCCGCAGGGATTCCGTGCTTTCATTACTGCCGTTTTTCGGGAAATTTTTCGGCATCGTCCCGTGTATACTTTGCAGCCCTAACTGTTGCAGGCGTGCATGAAATATCGTGATGTCGCTGTAGCCGATAAACCACTTCGGGCGTTTCAGCCACGTCGAAAAATCCACATGGTCTACAATGCGGCCGCTGCCATAGCCGCCGCGCGCGCATAAAACCGCCGCCGATTCCTCCTCGTTGATAGCGGCCTGCAAATCCGCGCAACGTTGCTCGTCGACGCCGGCAAAGCCCAGATATTCTTCGCCTGCATATTTTCCTTTTTTTACCCGCAGCCCCCATTGTTGCAGCAGTTGCGCGCCGTTGTCAATAAGCGATGCCGCTATTTTTCCGGCCGGAGCGATAATGGTTACCAGGTCGTTTTTCTTTAAATAAGGTGGTTGTAACATATTTCCATAATGAAAATTACCGTTACAAAGGTAACGGTTTTTTTTGAATAGAATGATAAATGAAGGCTTGTTATTTCGTAATAATAAGGTTACCTTTGCGGGATGATGCAACCACCGGATATTATAGTTATCGGCGCAGGGCCGGCCGGCTTGCTGGCTGCGGGAACCGCGGCCGGCGAACAGCGGAAGGTATGGCTGCTGGAAAAAATGGAAAAGCCGGCGCGCAAGCTGCGCATCACCGGAAAAGGACGCTGCAATATTACCAATACCAAAACCTGGGACGACTTTGCAAC
>JAITSM010000196.1 GCA_031287815.1 Prevotellaceae bacterium | reverse complement strand
TTTAACTTTTAACTCAAAAAGGCGCCAGCTAACTTTTAGTTTTTAACTTTTAACTCAAAAAGGCGCCAGCTAACTTTTAGTTTTTAACTTTTAACTCAAAAAGGCGCCAGCTAACTTTCAACTGAAAACTGCCGACAGGAACCCAACACATATCGCAAATCGCAAATCACTCATCGCCCCCCGCTTCAAAGCGTACGCGCAGCTGGAGAATCTCGGCGCGGCCGGCAGTGCGTACCGGCGGCCCCCAGGCACCCAGCCCGCAGGTAGTATAAAAATGCATGGCGTCTTTTTGCAGGTAGCCCCAGTCCTGTTCATAGAGGCGTTCGGTCAGGAGGTTCAGCGGCCAGAGCTGCCCGTGGTGCGTGTGCCCCGAAAGGCTGAGGTCTACGCCGGCGCGGGCAATGTCGCCCCATTCGCGGGGCTGGTGGTCGAGCAGAATGACCGGCAGGGCTTTGTCGAGCGGCGCGGTCAGGGAATCTATGGTTTTCCGCCCCCACGCCGAGCGGTCTAAACGCCCTACCACATAAAAGCGGTTATCCACCAGCACGGCCGTATCCAGGAGCGGTTGCACGCCGTGTTGCGAAAGGTAGTCCATCGCCTTTGCGGGGTGCCCCATCATTTCGTGGTTGCCGGTAACGGCAAATACCCCCAGGGGGGCATGGATTTGCGCCAGCAGTGCGCCGGCATTTTCCCGGATCACCGGCGCCGGATTGTCGTCAAACGTGTCGCCGAGCAGGAAGACGATGTCGGGCTGCAGGGCGTTGATTTGCGCCACCCAGCGCCGGAGACTGCGCTTGGTATACACCGCCCCCAGGTGCAGGTCGCTGACGGCGACAATGTGCAGTTCCTGTTTTCCGGGTATGTTTTTCGCTACCGAAAGTTCCAGCGTCTTCACTTTCGCCCGCGTGCCGTTGTAATAGCCGGCGCCCATAACCGCCGCCAACGCGAAGGAAAAAACGGCAAACAATATCCATTTCAGCTGCGGGTAATGCGGAATCATTTCCGGAAGTTTTTTCCCGGAAATCCAACATATTCCCCGCAGGAAATCGAAACTTGCGGACGCCAGGAAGCCGTAGAGCAGCACGACCAGCCACCATGCGCCCACGCGCCACAGCATGTCGGCGGCGGCGCTGTCGAGCTGGCGTTTCAGCAGCATCCCGGCAAGGAACAGCGCCGCCCATAACACCGACGCCACCAGGTATACCCTCCGGAAAGCCCCCGCCGCTTCGAGCAGCTGCCAGCCGCGCGAAAGGATGTAGGCGTTCGCCGCAACAAACAGGAGCAAAAAAATAAGCACAAACAGCAGCATATTCTTCATTATTTACAGGGTTGTTTTACCTTTCGGGCACAAAAGTATTCCGTTTTTTTGCGAACGGCAATAATTATTCTGTTAAACCGAATGCATGTCCCATAAAACACCGATTTCCCACGATAAACGGGGATAAAAGAATCCCGGCAGGGCTGCCGGTTAAAACAGCGCCGCCGGTTCCCCGCCGCGATAAGCGCCGAGATGTTTATAGGCTAACTCTGTGGCTTCGCGTCCGCGCGGCGTGCGTTGCAAAAAGCCTTCCTTGATTAAAAACGGCTCATAGACCTCCTCGATGGTGCCCGGATCTTCGCTCACGGCCGTAGCAATGGTCATGATGCCCACAGGGCCGCCCCGAAACTTGTGGATAATCGTTGAAAGAATTTTATTATCCATCTGGTCGAGCCCGTGCTTGTCGATATTCAGGGCTTCCAGGGCATAGCGGGTAATTTCCAGGTCAATTTTCCCCGAGCCTTTCACCTGCGCAAAATCGCGGACGCGGCGCAGCAGCGCATTGGCAATACGCGGCGTTCCCCTGCTGCGGAGGGCAATTTCATTGGCCGCGCCGCTGTCGATACCCACCGCCAAAATCGCCGCGCTGCGCTGGATGATGCGAAACAGCACCGGCGCATCGTAATATTCCAAATGGCACTGGATGCCGAAGCGGGCGCGCAGGGGGGAGGTCAGCAAGCCGCTGCGGGTGGTGGCGCCGACCAGCGTAAACGGATTCAGGTCTATCTGGATGGAGCGCGCGCTGGGGCCTTTGTCGAGCAGGATGTCTATTTTGTAATCTTCCATCGCCGAATACAGATATTCTTCCACCACCGGCGACAGACGGTGGATTTCGTCGATAAACAACACGTCGCCGCGCTCCAGGTTGGTGAGCAGCCCCGCCAAATCGCCCGGCTTGTCGAGCACCGGGCCGGACGAGATTTTCATCCCCACGCCCAGTTCGTTGGCTATAATATGCGCCAGCGTGGTTTTTCCCAGCCCCGGCGGGCCATGCAGTAACACATGGTCGAGCGACTCCTCCCGCATCAATGCCGCCTTTACGAACACTTTCAGGTTGTCGATAATTTTCTCCTGTCCCGAAAATTCTGTAAATTCCTTCGGGCGTATCTGCGATTCAAAATCGCCATCGCTTTGTTCCCGCTCCACATGCGGATTAAAATCTTCCATTCGTTTGCCTCATTTTACCTGCAAACTTACGCAAATTATTTGAAAAAAAAGGAAAGCGAGGGGAGGAGACAGGGTGAGAGGTGAAGGATAAAGGGGAATAAAAAAGTTGCTTACTGAATTTCTATGCCTGTTCGCCGGATTTTCATAACCGCAGGTCTTGACCTGCGGAGGAACATAAAACAAATCCCCTGCCTGAAAAGCAGGACAATGGAATAAAATATTTTGCGTACCTTTGTGGGAAAAGAATACCATGAAACAGCGAATATATATTGATACGTCTGTCGTAGGCGGGTATTTCGATAAGGAATTTGCCGAAGCCACCACCGCCCTACAAGTTTGGAAGACTGTCAACACATTGCTATGGCTACTATTTATAAAGTGGATGTGCTGGCAAGTTGGAATTTCAAGCATATTGTCAATTTAGACAGAATAAAAGGTTATAATGGCGTAAACCTGAAAAATGGTTACACAGTTCTCGAAATAAGAAATCCAAAAGAATTAATTCGCTATGGAAACAACTAAAAAAATAAAAGATTTTGATTGTGTAGAAATGAAAAACGCTATTCAGGCAAAAATCTATGCCGAGACCAAAGACATGACTTTCGCAGAACTGAAGGCGTACCTTTCCATTCCTCCAGAAAAAGACCCGTTCAAAAAGCACAAAACGGTGAAGGGTAAAGGGTGAAAGGGGCAGTTGGCAGTGGCTAGCGCCTTTAAAAGTTAAAAGTTGGCTGACGCCAGCCAACTTTTAACTTTTAGTTCTTAATTCGGGGGATAAAATTTTTTTCAAAAATAGTTGCAATTAAAAAATATTGTTTTATATTTGCAGCGTTCTTTGACGTATTGAAAATGATATAAAAAAAATATATCGCTTTAACTTTTATTCTGCTTTTAATCGAAATCTAGTAAATTTCAACACAGCCTGAATACAAGTAGAAGCGACTACATCAAGAGTGGATGTGGTCGCTGTACTTATTTGCTGTGTGGGTCTACTAGAACCTCGATTAAAGATAAGTATGGCTTCCACTCCACTCTTGGTTTTTTAGTGGAATCAGGGAAAAATCTCGATAAAAGTTGAAGAATCAAATTGTAGAAAATAATAATTCTGCAATGATTGGCAGCGAACAAAAATTCGCAGCAGGGGGTTGTTTTAGTAAAAAAGTTTGTGTTTGAAAACAGCCCTGATGCTGCGAAAAACAATATTAACTTTTAAAAAAACATTTTTATGAAAACAACATTTTTCTTTTTCGCCATGCTGATAAGCATTACAGCAAGCGCACAGGTAACAAACGTTACGCCGATTAGCGCAAATTATACGGACAAAACCGTGTCTTTCCGCGTGTGGTGGAACGCCGGCTCGCGAGATGCTACGCACCTCTCCAAAGTATGGGTGTGGGTAGATTATATCACGGTAAACAGTAAT
>JAITSM010000194.1 GCA_031287815.1 Prevotellaceae bacterium | reverse complement strand
AGGTATTGCTACCCCCGCTGCCCCTCGACTTGCATGTGTTAAGCCTGCCGCTAGCGTTCATCCTGAGCCAGGATCAAACTCTTCATTGTATATAAAATTTCTATCTAATATTGCGCTTGTCCCGACTACTTCATACTTTAAAGGTATGACGAAGGTATTTTTATACCTTTACCTAAAATAAACTCTTAGTGTTGTCTTTTTATCAGTCTTATCAAAGAACGACGTTTTGGTCTTGTTTTTCCAAAACGGGCTGCAAAGGTATAACATTTTTTGAAACCTGCAAAATATTTTTTTCGTGTGATGGAAAATTCTTTGTCTAATCCTTATTTCATAAAGGAAATAGCGCAAACAAAACAATTGATTTATGCTGCCTAAAATCCAAAAATACCTGTTCGATATTCAGACACCTATTTTCTCATTTGATAATTTATTACAGGAAAAATAATTTAAAAAGTAAGGTTATTTTTAACCTATTTCAACTAAATTTCCAGATAATGTTTTGTCAAGTTTTTACGCATACTACACTATAAACTTCGGTCTTTGTGCGGGCACCCACGTATCTCGACCAATAAAAGTGGCCGTCGTATATACCACCGTATCCGCAGCAGCTCACACCACTGCAGCAGTCAGAAACGTTCGAGTAACCGCTACGACAAGGCCACCCACCAGCGACACCGAGGCTTTCGCTCTGGTCTTGGTTCGACCATATAAATCTAGATGCTGCCCGAAACGTACTTGCACTTACAATGCAGCATAATTCTGTGTCGTTGGGCCAACGCCAACCTACCGGGCAATAATTATTCGGCAACCAGGGAGAACTCCCCTTTATTGCACTTTGGACATACAAAGTCGAACCATTGCAAGTAATTGTAGTAGCGCCTTGCTCTGTTCCCACAGTGGGAATAGTGCCCCCAATGGTATTATTTACGTAAGTGGGACAAAAAGTAGCATCGGTTACGTTTTTAAATGTTTTGCCGGAAGCCAGCGTAAAACTTGTGGCATTCACCGTAGCCGTATCGTTATCCGTATAAGTAATGATAAAGGGGACTGTTCCGGTCATCGTCAAGTCGCGCTGGGTAGAGAACTTAATAGTGGGCGGACAGTCGGAAACATAGGCGCACCAACTGAATTTAGGGGGCACACTGCTTAATGTAACCGTTACGGTTACATTATAGCTGCCGGAATTTCCCGAAGTCCCTTGTAGCCAAAAACCCATGTTATTGTCGGATTCCCGCAAAGGCGTACCGGAAGTAGCCGTCGGCGTTCCGGAAATCAATGCACGCGTCCAACTGCCGGAAGGCGCATTGCCGGTTATTTCGAGGTAATCTACCCACACCCATACCTTGGAATTATGCGTGCCGGTGCGCGAATTGTTTGCCCACGAGACATGGAACCTAACTTGACTTTTGGTGTAATCTACGCTAACGGGCGTAACACTGACGCCGCTTTGTGCGCTTGCCGCAATGCCTGCGAGCATAGCGAAAAGAAAGATAATTTTTTTCATACTATATATTATTTAAGGTTTATAGTTTCCTGTTTAAAGTTTATCGGTCTATTGTCTATGTTTTTTGTCCATGTTCTACAAGTCTATGTCCTGTTTTCGCAGCATCGGGGCTGTTTCCAAACACAAACTTTTTCTATAAAACAACCCCTCGCTACGATTTTTTATTCATCGCCAATTTTTATAGTTTCAGGTTTCAGCTTTAATATTTCTTTTCATTTCTTCTTTTGGGGCAGGTATATTCAAAAACCGAAACGTGAACTTTACTTACCAACTAAAAGGTTTTAGACGACCCACAATAAAATAAGCAAAAATCCACGTTTTTTAATGGAATTTAGCTTCATTCTTTATTGTAAAAAGTGTCTAAATTTTTTAGTAGGAACAAAGCCGGCATATTTTCCAATATGCCTTTTCAATATTTAAAAGAACGCTATGGTGCTGCAAATATAGTGAAGTATTTTTAATCTCCAAATTTTCTTGAAAAACCCTTAAATTCCCCCAAATGGTTCCTTTTATGAATAAAAACGCCTCTGTTACAAGGAGCGTCCCTACCTTATAACGACAAGAAGGGGTTCTTGACGGAGCATAAGAAGGGGTTCTTAACGGAGCATAAGAGGGGGCTCTTAACGCTCGTTGAGAGGGGGCTCTCCAACCGCAAAATGGTTTACAGGAATACCATCCGTCCATCTATCCGTCCGCCCATCCGCCAATCTGTAAATTTTCTTTATCTTTGCAAACATTTTTTATGCAGGGAAAATATGAGCCAAAAATTTAATGAGTATAAGCAATTAGACCTCGCTGAAATCAACCGTTGCGTGCTGGAGCTATGGGAAAAGGAAAATACGTTTGAACAGTCGCTGGGGCTGCGGAAAGATTGTCCGGCATTTATTTTTTACGAGGGGCCGCCGTCGGCTAACGGAATGCCGGGGATTCATCATGTGATGGCGCGCGCTATCAAGGATGTATTTTGCCGTTATAAAACGCAAAAAGGGTTTCTGGTTCATCGAAAGGCAGGCTGGGATACGCACGGTTTGCCGGTGGAACTCGCCGTAGAAAAAATGCTGGGCATTACGAAAGACGATATAGGGAAAAAGATTTCGGTCGAAGATTATAACGCCACCTGCCGGAAGGAGGTGATGAAATATACCAAAGAATGGGAAGACCTCACGCGGCGCATGGGCTACTGGGTGGACATGAAGCAGCCGTATATCACTTGCGATAACCGGTATATCGAGTCGTTGTGGCACCTGTTGAAGCAGCTCTACGACCGGCAGCTGTTGTACAAGGGCTATACCATCCAGCCGTATTCGCCGGCGGCAGGGACGGGGCTGAGTACGCACGAACTGAACCAGCCGGGCTGTTACCGTGATGTGAAAGATACCACGTGCGTGGCGCAGTTCAAGGTAAAAAAGCTGCCTCCCTGCGCGCCCAAAGTGGAGTGGGGAGATACTTTCCTGCTCGCATGGACGACCACGCCCTGGACGTTGCCGTCGAACACGGCGCTGGCTATCGGGGCGGCTATCCATTATGTATTCGTGCAAACGTTTAATCCCTATACCGGCGCACCGGTGGTTGTGGTACTGGCAAAGGATTTGCTGCCGGCTTATTTTCGTCCTGAGAATGCCGGGCTTCCGCTGGAGGCGTACAGGGCGGGGGATAAAAATATTCCGTACAGGGTATTGTCCGAATGTTGCGGCGCCGACCTGTCGGGGTTGGAATATGAGCAGCTTTTTCCGTGGGTGGAGCCGGGCGCGGCGGCGTTCCGCGTAATTACCGGCGACTTCGTAACTACCGGCGACGGCACCGGGATTGTGCACATGGCCCCGACTTTCGGCGCCGACGACGACCGCGCCGCCCGCCAGCACGGCATCCCGCCGCTGTTGCTGCTGGACAAATACGGCAACAGGCGCCCGATGGTCGATCTATCCGGAAAGTTTTATCCACTGGATGAACTTGACGGCGATTTTGTGAAGCGGTATATGAATGTGGGGTTATATAAGGAATGGGCAGGGCGGTATGTGAAAAATGAATACGACGAACGGCTTTCCCCCGACAGCCCGACGCTGGATGTGGATTTGTGCGTGCGGCTGAAACAGGCCGGGAGCGCATTTAAGATAGAAAAGTATGTGCACTCTTACCCGCACTGCTGGCGGACGGACAAGCCGGTGCTGTATTATCCGCTGGACAGCTGGTTTATCAAAACTACCGCCTGCCGCGAGGAGATGATCGCGTTGAACAATACGATTAACTGGAAACCGCAATCGACCGGCACGGGGCGCTTCGGCAAATGGCTGGAAAACCTGCAGGACTGGAACCTCTCGCGCAGCCGCTACTGGGGAACGCCGCTGCCTGTATGGCGCACCGACGACGGCAATGAAGAACTTTGTATCGGTTCTGTGGAAGAACTTTTGGCAGAAATAGAGAAATCCATCGCTGCCGGCTATATGCCGCCGGATCATCCGCTGGCGGCGTTCAGGGTGGGCGACTATTCGGAGGGAAACTATGCCCGCATCGACCTGCACCGCCCGTTTGTGGACGGGATTACGCTGGTATCCCCCGGCGGCAAGCCCATGAAGCGCGAGCCCGACCTCATCGACGTGTGGTTTGATTCCGGCGCCATGCCTTTTGCGCAGGTGCATTACCCGTTTGAAAACGCCGCACCGGTGGACAGGGGCGCGGTATATCCCGCCGATTTTATTTCGGAAGGCGTAGACCAGACGCGGGGATGGTTTTTCACGCTGCACGCTATTAGCGCCATGTCCAAAGGCTCGGTGGCGTTCCGGAATGTTATTTCCAACGGGCTGGTGCTCGACAAGAACGGCAACAAGATGTCGAAGCGGTTGGGCAATAGCGTTGACCCCTTTGATGTCATTGGGAAGTACGGCTCCGATGCCCTGCGCTGGTATATGCTGACCAACGCCGCGCCCTGGGATAACCTGAAGTTCGACCCCGAAGGCGTGGACGAGGTGCGCCGTAAATTTTTCGGCACGCTTTACAATACCTATTCCTTCTTTTCCCTGTACGCCAACGTCGATAACTACACGGGGGTGGAAAAGGAAATACCCGTAGCGGAACGCCCCGAGATTGACCGGTGGATTATTTCGCTGCTCCATACGCTGGTGAAAGACGTGGGCGCCGCCTACGAAGACTACGATGTAACCCTTGCCGGCCGCAGGATTCAGGACTTTGTGTGCGACCATCTCAGCAACTGGTACGTGCGCCTCAACCGGAAACGCTTCTGGGGCGGCGGCATGACGGCCGACAAGCTGGCGGCTTACCAGACGTTATATGCCTGCCTCGAAACCGTGTCGCAGCTGGCTGCGCCGATAGCGCCGTTCTTCATGGAACGCCTGTTCCGCGACCTCAACGCAGTAACCCGGCGGCACGCCGAAACGTCGGTGCACCATACCCTGTTCCCGGCATACAACGCCGCGCGGATAGACGCCGCCCTCGAAAAGCAAATGGAGCTTGCGCAGCGCACGTCGTCTATGGCGCTGGCATTGCGCCGCAAGGTGAACATCAAAGTGCGGCAGCCGCTCTCGAAGATGATTATCCCGGCGCTGGACGCGACCATGCAGGAACGGCTGGAAGCGGTAAAACAGCTGGTGCTAACAGAAGTGAACGTAAAAGAACTCGAATTCCTGACGGACGCTACCGGCGTTATCGTAAAAAAAATAAAACCCAACTTCAAAACGCTGGGCAAAAAGTATGGCAGCCGGATGAAAGAAATCGCCGCCGCTATGGCTGCGTTCACGCAAGAACAAATCAACAGCGTGGAACGCGCCGCCGTTTATACTTTTGCGTTGCCGTCGGGCGAAGTCTCCCTGCAGAAAGAGGATGTGGAAATCACGTCGGAAGACCTGCCCGGCTGGCTGGTGGCGTCGGAAGGCGCGCTCACCGTAGCGTTGGACGTTACGGTTACCGAAACGCTCCGCCGCGAAGGCATTGCCCGCGAACTCATCAACCGCATCCAAAACCTGCGCAAGGAAAGCGGATTCGACGTGGTGGATAAAATAACCATCACGGTCGAACAGCAGCCCGGCATTGCGGGTGCAGTGGAAGATTTCCGCAGCCTGATTGCCACACAGACGCTGGCCGCCGCTATCCGCCTTGTCCCCTGCTGCCCGGACGGCGTTACAACAGAGGTAGAGGATATGAACGTAAAAATAAAAGTAGAAAAACTATCATCCCCCCGAAAGTAGAAGATTGCAAAATTCGCAAAAAAAGACTATCTTCGCACACTTAAATTTTTAGGAGAAACAGAGTATGGCAAAAAAAAACTATACGAAAGACAAACTTCGTTACAGCGATAGAGAACTGCAAATGTTCAAAAAACTGATTCTTGAAAAACTGGAGAAATCCAAACGCGACTTTGAACAGCTTGTATCCAGCGTAAACAATACGGGCGGCAACGACACCGAAGATACGGCGCCCACTTTTAATGTACTGGAAGAAGGCGCATCGGCGTTATCGAAAGAAGAGGCCGGGCAGCTGGCTTTGCGCCAGCAGAAGTTTATACGCTCGCTGGAAGCCGCTTTAATCCGTATCGAAAATAAAACTTACGGCATTTGCCGCGAAACCGGAAAACTGATACCGAAAGAACGCCTGCTTTCCGTGCCGCACGCCACGTTGAGCATCGAAGCTAAAGGAAGGTAAGCTTACATACTTTAAAATCGTTGAAATCAATGAGGGTATCCCCCGGCAAAATGGCTGTTATCATTATTGGCGCAGTGCTCGCCATTGACCAGGCCATAAAAATCTGGATAAAAACACACATGATGCTGAACCAGGAAATAGCCATTTCCGGCGACTGGTTTATTATTCACTTTACCGAAAATCCCGGCATGGCATTCGGCATAACGCTCGGCGGCGACGGAGGGAAACTGCTGCTAAGCTTATTCCGCATGGTTTTGATACTCGTCATCGGTTTTTACCTGGTGAAATTAAGCCGCCGCCCGGAGACGCCGCGCGGCGTGATGGCTGGCTTTGCGCTGATTTTGGCCGGTGCGGCAGGCAATATCCTCGACAGTTTATTTTACGGCATATTGTTCAGCCATTCCTCCGGGCAGGTGGCGGCGTTCCTGCCGGAAGGCGGCGGCTATGCTTCGTTCCTGCACGGAAAGGTCGTAGATATGCTGTATTTCCCCATCCTTAAAGACGCCGGCGGCGATCCGCTGTTTTTCCGCCCTATCTTCAATATTGCCGACGCCGCCATTACCACCGGCATTTTCTACCTGCTGCTTTTCCACCGTCGGTTTTTCGCCTCCAAGAAAGCCCGGCACGAGGAAGTGAAAGGTGAGGAGTGAGGGGGTTGGTTTCAAGTTTAAAGTTTCAAGTTTAAGGTTGGCTGGCGCCGGGGTTCAGTAGGCAGTTTTTAGTTGAAAGCGGAAACTTTAAAAGGCGCCAGCCAACTCATACTTCATACCTCATACATAAAAAATACGATTCCCTTTTTTTAAGTTAATATATTGATTCCCTACTTATTTTGGGTGCGCCGCCTTGCGATTGGGGCATCCCCCCTTGCGATGGGGGCGTGCCGCATTTCGATGGGGGCATGCCGCATTTCAATTGGGGCGCGCCGCATTTCAATTGGGGCGCGCCGCATTTCAATTGGGGCGTGCCGCATTTCAATTGGGGCGCGCCGCATTTCAATTGGGGCGTGCCGCATTTCAATTGGGGCGTGCCGCATTTCGATGGGGGCGTGCCGCATTTTGCTTTACGGCGGCGCAAACTGCTCGTATTTTAGCCGTGAGTCATTGTTTAAGGTTTAAGGTTGCTGGCGCCAGCTAATTCTCCATTCAGTAAGCCCGGAGGGCTTACATTTTCATAACCCCATGCAAGTGC
>JAITSM010000158.1 GCA_031287815.1 Prevotellaceae bacterium | reverse complement strand
AACGAAGAGGCTTTGTCGCAAACAAAAGCCACCGGGCTGGTCACGTTTTTCAGCCGCACGAAAAACCGCCTGTGGACAAAGGGCGAAACCAGCGGCAACACGCTGCAGGTGGTGGACATCCTCGTCGATTGCGACGCCGACACGCTGCTGATAAAAGCCACGCCCGCCGGCCCCGTGTGCCATACCGGAAACGACACTTGTTTCGACGAAGAAAACACGGAAACTATTTTATTTCTGAAATACCTGCAAAACTTTATTGCGCAACGCCGGGAAGCCATGCCCGAAGGTTCCTACACCACATCGCTGTTCACGGCCGGAGTCAACCGCATGGCGCAGAAAGTAGGCGAGGAAGCGGTAGAAACCGTAATTGAAGCCACCAACGGCACTACCGAAAAACTTGTGGGCGAGGCCGCCGATCTGCTTTATCACCTCATCGTGCTGCTCACTGCCAAAGGGCTTCGCCTCGATGACGTTTGCCGGGAACTGGAGCGGAGGCACAAGAAGAGTTAAGAGTTAGCTGGCGTCAGCTAACTCTTAACTCCCCCCACTCGCTCAAGTGCACCGATAGTGCGGTCGCACCAGGCGTCGAAGGGTTCGTCGGGCGTTTGGCATTCCGGGTGGGAGCGTACATATTCCAGCGTTTCTTTTACTCCCTGATCAAAGCGGATGGCGGCCGTGAAGCCGGGCACCAGCCGTTTTAACTTGGCGGTGTCGAACACTGCCGAATGGGCTTTATCGCCCAGCAGGCTGCCGGTGAAATCATAATCGCTGCAAGCCGCCAAAAACTCCGACGCCACATGCACCGCCCGCAACGGCACACCCAACGCTCCGGCAATGCAGGTATAGATTTGGTTCCATGTGAGGGTTTCGTCCGACATGATTTGCACCGCCTCGCCGATAGCGTGAAGGTTACCCATCAACCCGGTAAATGCCCGTGCGAAATCGCGGCTGTGGGTCATCGTCCACAGCGACGTGCCGTCGCCCTGGATGATTACCGGCTTGCCGTCGAGCATGCGCTTGATCACCTGCCAGCTTCCCTTGTCGCCATGCACGCCCAGCGGCACGGCGTATTCGCTGTAAGTATGGCTGGGGCGGACGATAGTTACCGGGAACTGTTCGTTGCGGTAGCGCTCCATCAAATACATTTCGCAGGCGATTTTGTCGCGCGCGTATTGCCAGAAAGGATTGGCCAGCGGCGTCGCTTCCGAGATACGATAGTCCGACGGCGGCTTCTGGTAAGCCGACGCGGAACTGATAAAAATAAATTGCCGCGTTTTGCGGTGGAACAGCCGGTAGTCGCGCTCCAGATGCGCCGGAACAAACGCAATGAAGTCGGCGACGACGTCAAATTCCATGCCGGCAATCAACGCCGCTACCTGCCGTTCATCGTTAATATCGGCCGTAAGCGTAACCGCCCCCGGCGGAAGCCGATGGTTCCGGTTACCGCGATTGAGCAGGAAAAGTTCCTGCCCGGAAGCCAACAGTGTTTTGGAGATGGCGGTACTAATCGTACCCGTTCCACCAATAAATAATACTTTCATACCCTGTTTTATTAAATGGAGAGTGGAGAATGTCTCTTAATTATGAATTATGAATTATGAATTATGATGTATGAGGTGGCTGGCGCAAGCTAATTCATAATTCATAATTAAAAAAGGCGCCAGCCACCTCATAATTCATACTTCATACTTCTTTCTTCGCTTTTTCCCAGATTTCATTCATTTCTTCCAGCGTCATATCTTTCAGCGGGCGTCCTTTTTGGAGGGTTTGCTGTTCGAGGTAATTAAAACGTTTGATAAATTTCCGGTTGGTTCGCTCCAATGCCGTGTCGGGATTGACCCGGTAGAGGCGCGCTGCATTCACAATCGAAAACAGCAAGTCGCCAAATTCGTCCTCGATGCTGTCGGGATTGCCGGCGGCCAGTTCGGTTTTCAACTCGTTCATTTCTTCCCACACCTTGTCCCACACCTGCTCGCGCACCTCCCAGTCGAACCCTACGGCGCGCGCCTTATCCTGTATCCGGCAGGCTTTGACGAGCGACGGCAAACTCGCCGGCACGCCGGACAATACGGTTTTATTCCCGCCTTTTTCTTTTAATTTCAGTTGCTCCCAGTTTTGAATTACTTCGGCGGCGTCTTTCACCGCCGTTTCGCTGAACACATGCGGGTGGCGGAAAATGAGCTTCCCGCACAGTTTGGCAATCACGTCGTCGATACCAAAATGTCCTCCTTCTTCGCCCATTTTGGCATAGAAAACAACGTGCAGCAACACATCGCCCAGTTCCTTGCAAATGGCGTCATAGTCTTTGTCCAGCACCGCCTCGCTCAGTTCGTATGTTTCCTCAATGGTTTGCGGACGAAGGCTGTCAAAGGTTTGCTCGCGGTCCCACGGGCATTTTTCACGCAATTCGTCCATGATTGCTATCAGGCGGTCGAAGGAAGCGCTCCCCCGCGCTGCCTGCGCTGGAAGATTGCCGGCGTCCAGTCGGCAGTTTTCAGTTTTCAGTAGGCGGTCATTCATAGTTCATAGTTCATAGTTCATAGTTCATAGTTTAAAGTTTAAAGTTGCTGGCGCCAGCGCCCTTCACCCTTCACCCTTCACCTTTCACATAATTCATCTTAATTTGTGTTTATGATAAAACGGTGCGATGAGGCTGCCGAAAACGGGGATGGATAACAGGATAAGGCATCCGCCGAAAAAGTAGGCGGCCTGGAAACTGCAGACTTCGGCAATGTAGCCGCCCGCCGTGAGCCCCGCCCCGATGCCCACATCCCATGAGGTAAGGTAGGTGGAAGTGGCGGTGCCGCGCTGGTTGTTGGGCGCAAGGTTTACAAACATGGTATTGAACGCGGGGAACATGCTGCCAAACCCCAGCCCGAAAAAGAGCGCCAGCCCGAAGAAGACCAGGCTGCCCGCCGTAGTATTCCACGCCATCAGGCGGGCGCAGGAAGCCAATCCGAAATAGCAGGCGGCAACGATATACAGCCCGAAAGAGATGACTTGCGTGATCCTGCCCCTGTCCACCTGCCGGCCAGAGAACATGCGGGAAATAGCCGTGCCGGCCGCCAGCAGGGTAAAGAAAATCCCCGAACCGCCCTTTATTCCGATAGACTGTCCGTACACGGCAATGTAGGCGGAAGTCATGCCGTAGGGAATGGAAAGCAACACCAGCACGATTCCTACCGGCAGTCCTTTTTTTAAAATAAACCGGTCTAACGAGAGGGGTTCTTTTTTCACCGGCGGTTTCAGCGGCGTACGCACCAGGAGCGCCATCACAAAACCCAGCATACACGAGGCCAGCGCGCAGGCGAAGACCGTGTCGAACGAATAATGTTCATGCAGGAACAGGCCGGACATCGGGCCGGTGGCCATCGCAATATTATTTGCCAGCCCATAGTAGCCCAGCCCCTCGCCTCTGCGCGACGAGGGCATGATGTCAATAACAATCGTATTGCCCGCCACCGACACCGCCCCGAAAGAAAAGCCGTGCAGTATACGCAGTATAATGAAAACCGTCAATGCGCCCGCCAGCAGGTAGCCGGCGAAGATGGCGGTGAAGATAAAAAAAGCGAAAAGGTACAACGGCTTCCGGGCGAACGTATCCAGCAGGAAGCCTGAGAAGGGGCGAATCGTCAGGGCTGCCACCGTGTAGCAGGCGAGAATCATGCCAGTAGCGGTGTTCCCGGCGCAAAATATTTCCGTAAGGTAAAACGGCAACACCGGCAGCAACAAATAAAAACCAAAATATAACAGAAAATTAGCCGCAAGAATAAAGCAGTAATTTTTGGTAACCAAGCGCTCCTTGTCCATTAAGCGTTAATTTTTCTGTAAAGGTACGAAATTAATGGAGAAGGTCTTTTTAATTATGAATTATGAATTATGAGGTGGCTGGCGCCGGCATTCATAATTCATAAGTTTTAAAGATAAATATTGATTTTTTTTAAGATTATTATTGGTTTTAATAAAATACAGGAAAATGATTAGCCAATGTAATCATACATTGGTTCGCGGACGTCGTCCGGAGAGAAATGTAAGCACACATTGGTTCGCGGACGTCGTCCGGAGAGAAATGTAAGCACACATTGGTTCGCGGACGTCGTCCGGAGAGCAATGTAAGCAACCATTGGTTCGCGGACGTCGTCCGGAGAGAAATGTAAGCAACCATTGGTTCGCGGACGTCGTCCGGAGAGCAATGTAAGCAACCATTGGTTCGCGGACGTCGTCCGGAGAGCAATGTAAGCAACCATTGGTTCGAGTAAAAAGTTGTTCCCACAGATTTTCACAGATTTTTTTGAAGTATGAAGTATGAAGTATGATGTATGAAGTAGCTGACGCCGGAAAAGTTAAAAGTTAAAAACTAAAAGTTAAAAGTTAAAAGTGCTGGCGCCAGCCACATCATACCTCATACCTCATACCTCATACCTCATACATCATACCTCATACATCATAATTCATAACTCATAACTCATAATTCCCCTTTCATGCTCAGGTTTATTCGGTGGCGGGCAGGGTCGACGTCGAGGACTTTTACTTTTACGTGCTGGTGGAGTTTGACAATGTCTGCGGGGTTGGTGATAAAGCGGTCGGAGAGCTGGGAGATGTGTACGAGCCCGTCCTGCTTTATGCCGATGTCTACAAAGGCGCCGAAGTTGGTGATGTTGGTAACGATGCCCGGCAATACCATGCCCGGCTGCAAGTCGTCAATGGAGAATACGTCGGGGGAAAATTCCATGGCCTTCGCCGGCGAGCGCGGGTCGCGGCCGGGCTTGGAGAGTTCTTCCATGATGTCGGTGAGCGTGGGCAGCCCGACGGTGCCGCCCACATAATTTTCCGGTACAATTTGTTTGCGGGCTTCCCCGTCGGCCAGCAAGTCCGCTACGTTTTTATTCAGGTCGCGCGCCATGCGTTCCACCAGTGCGTAGCGTTCGGGGTGTACGGCGCTGTTGTCTAAGGGGTGGTCGGCGCCGGGGATACGGAGGAAGCCGGCGCACTGTTCAAAGGCTTTTTCGCCCAGCCGCTTTACTTCTTTGAGCTGTTCGCGCGAGCGGAAGCCGCCGTGTTCCTTGCGGTAGTCCACGATATGCTGCGCCAGTTGCGTCCCCAGCCCGGAAACGTAGGTCAGCAGGTGCCTGCTGGCGGTGTGGAGGTTTACGCCGACTTTGTTTACGCAACTTTCCACTACGGCGTCCAGGCGTTCTTTCAGCTTGGACTGGTCTACGTCGTGCTGGTACTGCCCGACGCCGATGGATTTCGGGTCGATTTTGACTAATTCGGCGAGCGGGTCCATGAGGCGGCGGCCGATGGAGACGGCGCCGCGTACGGTGACGTCATATTGTGGAAATTCTTCCCGCGCTACGGGCGAGGCGGAATAGACCGACGCGCCGTCTTCGCTGACCATAAAAGCGAGTACTTTATGGGGAAATGCAATGCGCTGGATAAAGTGTTCCGTTTCGCGGCCGGCCGTGCCGTTGCCGATGGCGATGACTTCAATTTTATAGGCGTCGACCAGGGAGGTAATTTTCTTCATGGCGGCGACGCGTTCGTGCTGCGGCGGGTGCGGGTAAATGGTTTCATTATGCACAAGGTTGCCTTGCGCATCGAGGCATACGACCTTGCATCCGGTGCGGAAGCCCGGGTCAATAGCCAGCACGCGCTTTTGTCCCAAAGGCGGCGACAGCAATAGCTGCCGCAGGTTTTCGGCAAATACGTTGATGGCTTCCGCATCGGCGCGTTCTTTCTGTTCATGGAGGATTTCTGTTTCCAGAGAAGGGTAGAGAAGGCGTTTCCAGGCGTCGGCAATGGCGCGTTTCAGCTGTTCGGCGGGGGCGTTTGTACGTACGAGCAGTTTTTCCATGAGCGCTATGGCGCGCGTTTCTTCGGGAACGGCTTTTATGGACAGCGCCCCTTCGTTATGGCCACGCAGCACCGCCAGCAGGCGGTGCGACGGGATGCGCCGGAGCAGTTCATGGTAGTCGTAATAATTTTTGAAGTTGACGCCTTCCGATTCTTTGCCTTTGATTATTTTGGAATACAGTACCGCTTCCTGCCGGAAAAGCCGGCGCAGGGCGTCGCGTACGGCGGCATTTTCGTTGATTTGTTCGGCCGCGATGTCGCGCGCGCCGGAAAGGGCGTCTTCTACGCCGGGAACCGCCTCGTTCAGGAATTTTCCGGCGGCGGCTTCCCAGTCGCCGGTTTGTTGTTGCAGGATTATTTCCGCCAGCGGTTCCAGCCCTTTCTCTTTGGCGATAGAAGCGCGGGTGCGGCGTTTCGGGCGATAGGGCAAATAAATATCCTCCAGCTCCGGAAGGAGGACGCAGGCGTCGATTTTTGTTTTCAGCTCGCCGGTTAATTTGCCTTGCTCTTCAATGGATTTGAGGATGGTGTTTTTGCGCGCTTCCAGTTCGTCGTAGCGGGCGGCAAGGTGTTTCACTTCGGCAATCTGCACTTCGTCGAGCGCGCCGGTCATTTCTTTTCGGTAACGGCTGATAAATGGAATGGTCGCTCCTTCGGAGAGGAGTTGCAGGGTGTGTTCCACCTGCCATTCCTGCACGCCGACGGCTTGGGCGATAAGGGAAATGTACGTGTTATTCATAAGAAAATTCTTGTAGTTGCTGCCGGTAGGCATTAAATATTTTTGATTTGGAAACAAAGCCGATGTATTTGTTATCACTGACCACCGGCAAATTCCATGCGCCGGTTTGTTCGAATTTATTCAGCACCGATTCCATGCTTTCGTATTCCTCGACGGTGGCGGGCACCGGTTGCATGAGGTCGCGCACGAAGGTGGTAGGATAGCGTTCGGCGTCAAACATGATGGGGCGGACGTCGTCGAGCAGCACCACGCCCAGCAGGTTGTTACGGATGTCAATCACGGGAAACAGGTTCCGGTGCGAACGCGAAACGACTTTTATCAGCGTCCCCAGCGTATGCTCGGGGAGCACGGCGTTGAAGTTCGTTTCAATCAACGGCTGTATGGAGAGGCGCGTGAGCACGGCCTTGTCCTTGTCGTGCGTAATCAGGTCGCCGCGCAACGCCAGCCGTTTGGTGTAGATAGAATGTTTTTCAAACCCGCGAATGGTTACAAACGATACGGCGGAGGCAAGCATCAGCGGCATCAGCAGGTCGTAGCCTTTGGTGATTTCGGCAATGAGGAAGATAGCAGTCAGCGGCGCCTGCATCACGCCGGCCATCATCCCCGCCATGCCTACTAAGGTAAAATTGGCTTCCGGCACTTCGGCCATCCCGCTCAGGTTGATTAGCCGCGCCACCAGGAATCCGGCAATGCCGCCCATGAACAGCGTCGGACCGAAGGTGCCGCCCACGCCGCCGCCGCTGTTGGTAAGCGACATTGAAAATATTTTCAGCAGCAGCACGCCGCCGAAAAACAGGAGCACAAACCAGGTGTAATTCTCGTAGTCGCCGAAAACGTTTTCGCCAAAGGCTTTCCCGGCGTCTTCGTTGAGCAGCGCCGACAGGGAGTCATAGCCTTCGCCGTAGAGCGGCGGGAAGAGGAATATTAGCAATCCCAAGCCCGCAGCGCAGAACAGCCAGCGTGGCAGGGGACGTTTGATGCGCTTCAGCCGGCTTTCAATGTAGAGCGTGCCGCGCGTGAAATAGAGCGAGGCAAACCCGCAGAATACGCCCAGCAGGATATAATAAGGCAGGTTGGACATGGAGAAAATACTGATGCTGCCGGTAGGGAACTGCACAACATCGCCCAGCAGCAGGAACGACACGGCGGTGGCCGTAACCGACGATACCAGCAACGGCAGGATAGAGGTCATCGTCAGGTCAAACATGAGGATTTCGAGCGTGAAAACAATGCCGGCCAGCGGCGCTTTGAATATCCCCGCAATGGCGCCTGCGGCGCCGCAACCCAGCAGCAGGGCGATATGCCGTTCCTTCAGGCGCAGTATCTGCCCCACCTTCGAGCCGATAGCCGCGCCGGTGTAAACAATAGGCGCTTCGGCGCCCACCGAGCCGCCAAAGCCAATAGTAACCGCACTTGTCGCCATGGAACTCCAGGTATTGTGCCCTTTGATTTTTGCTTTCTTCCGCGAGATAGCATACAGCACCTTTGTGATGCCGTGCCCGATGTCAGCCTTGACCACGTAGCGCACAAACAGCAACGACACCAGCATCCCGATACCCGGATAAATGATATACAGCAGGCTGTCGGCGGCATTATTAAACCAATAGGTCAGCATCCGCTGGATAAAATGAATGCCGTTTTTCAGCAACACCGCTGCCAGCCCGCTGCCGAAGCCCACCGCCACCGCCAGCAACAGGATCAGCTGCCGCTCGGGCAACCGGCGCAGCTTGAGAAGGACCAACGGCCAACGGTCAACGGGGGCAGCAGCCCTTAGCCGTTGGCCGTGTACCGTTCTAAACCCATTCATTGCTTATTATTTTAAGATTTTCCCCGCAAATATACGTAAAATATTCTGTTCACTCTAAAAAGGAACGCCGCCGGCTTTTCGCTGGCGGCGTTGTTTTTTGGGGGGAAAGGGAACAGTGAACAGGAGCCGATAAAAACCGTAGGGGCGAAAAATTTTTCGCCCCTACAGCGCAAACCTTCGCCTCTCTGCCTCCCCCTCCTTCGGTGGGGGCTGGGGGGTGGTGTCCCCTTCGGGGAGGGCTGGGGAGGGGTCTATCGCGCTATCATAAACGTCGTACTCTTTTTCCCTTTATAATCCCCGATACCGTGTACGGTAACCTCTGCCATGCCGACGTTGACGTTGTTTTTGTAGGTTAGCGTGTAGTCTTTGGTGAAGGTCAGGGTGAGCGTCGGCTGCCCTTCTTTGCGGTAGTGCACCTTCGGAAGAGGGGTAACAGCCCTTTCGGTATATCGCTGTACGTCGATAGGTTCAATCACGCAGTGGTCGCCGGCAGCGAGGTCGTGCACCGGACGCCGGCGGCCGGCTTCCTGCGCAAGGTTTTCCTTGTATTTTTCCGACAGGGCATTCAACTCGGCGATAAATTCCTTGTTGGTGGCTTCGCCTTTCACGCGCACCAGCGATTCCAGCAGG
>JAITSM010000146.1 GCA_031287815.1 Prevotellaceae bacterium | reverse complement strand
GGCATGGGCTGTATTGCCGGATTGGTAGAAAATATTGCTGACAGCGTATGTCGCGACCCCTCCTTTGTTGGATGCAATAGCAGTACGTTAAACTTAGGGACGGTTTCATTTACCTCCGGCTCGGAAATCACGATAGTAGGCGATAACATTTCACAAATCTGGTCGCGCCCGGTAACGGCTACCGGTTGCAATAAGACAACATTTAATGGCGGGACATCTGAGAATATAAATGCTGATTGCCGGAATAATCCCGGTTATCCCGGTGATTTATTTACCGGATGTGCAGTGCTAAAATATGCCAGTCAAATATGCCCCTATCCTTGGCGTGTTCCAACTGCAAATGATTACAGTAAATTGGTTCAAGCTCTGGGGGGGGCAATGTATGAAAAAAATGAAAAATTCATAAAAGATATGATGGTTGGTGTATGGGCTGGCGTTACGGCTGGTGAATGTGGCAACAATCAGATACCGTATGGTCACGACAGTATGCTCTACAGGACCCAAAGTATGCATTCGGGGACTATTTACACATTTAAAGTGCATGGTGCTGTTACGTGGCCTGAATCCGCGTGGACTATAAGCTTTGTCGGTTCCCCTTGGTTGGCTATGAGTGTTCGCTGTGTGAGGGACAATTAACTATAACATAAATTTATTTAAAAACTAATAGGTGTGTTTTGCTATCATCAGTGCATCCCCCCCACCTCTAAAAACCCATTCCCATGAAATACGAATTAGTCTATTCCACCGATTTTACGCAGGCGCCGCTGTATAAAACAGTAGTAATGTTTGTAGGCAATTGCAACGAGCTTATTCCGAAGATGACGTGTCAGGGGCGGAAACTATTTGCCGGGCGCATCCGCTGGGAGTTGGGGTGCATCACGCAGCTGTTGCTGCATGCGGCGGCTACGGAACGCGCTAACAAACGGCAGCATTTTATTACCCTCACGCAGCAGCATCTTCAAGTCGCCTGCGGGTTGCTGCAATGCTGCTGTGATTTAAAGTTTCTTTCGGCGCAGGCGTATGAAACGGTTGTTGCGCAGCTGCCGCCGGTAGGGGAACAGGAAGAAGTGTAATTTTTACGTCTGTTATTTAAGATTACCCCTACTTCCAGTACCTGCTGGAACCACCAGCATGGAAAATGGAGAATGTCTTTTGAGGCGCCAGCCAATTCGCCATTTTCCACTCTCCACTCTCCATTAACTAAGCCCGTAGGGCTTGCATTTTCATAACCCCATGCAAGTGGAGCGGAGCGTAACGCAGCTTGGGGGCTAAGGACTTCCCTGCTATTCGCGCGGAGCACCCGCTTTCCGCTATGCACGGACAGTGCGCCGCGCGAAAGGCAGTGGGGGGCTTCTTCCGCAGGCTGCGCTGCGCTGGCCTGCGGTTATGAATATTTCGCCCCTTCGGGGCTTTTTTAATGGAGAATTGAAAATGGAGAATGGAGAATGGGCTGGCGTCGGAAACCTCCCCCCCGTCATTGCGAGGAGGAACGACGAAGCAATCCAGAAAACTTACTTCGCTACGCTTTCCACTGGATTGCTTCGCTTCGCTCGCAATGACGGGGGCTGGCGCAAGCGCTCATACTTCATACTTCCTACCTCATACATCAAAAAAATTCGTACCTTTGCCAAAATCCTTTTTTAAAAAATTAAACAGACAAAATATGGCAAAAGAAAAAGAAGCCGCCGAAAAGAAATTGGTGGAAGTGAGTAAAGAAAAACTGAAAGCGTTGCAGGCCACGTTAGACAAAATAGAGAAAGATTACGGCAAAGGCACGATAATGAAAATGGGCGACCAGCCGAAAGTAGACGTGTCGGTCATTCCGAGCGGCTCTATTGCGTTAGACCATGCGCTGGGCATTGGCGGCTATCCGCGCGGGCGGGTGATCGAGATTTACGGGCCGGAATCGAGCGGGAAAACCACGCTGGCGATTCATGCCATCGCCGAAGCGCAAAAAGCCGGCGGTATTGCGGCGATTATCGATGCGGAACACGCTTTCGACCGTACCTATGCCGAAAAACTGAACGTGAATGTAGATACCCTGCTCATTTCGCAACCCGACAACGGCGAGCAGGCGCTCGAAATCGCCGACCAGCTTATCCGCTCCAGCGCGGTGGATATTGTGGTGATCGACTCTGTGGCGGCGCTGACGCCCAAAGCGGAAATCGAAGGCGAAATGGGCGAATCGAAAATGGGGCTGCAGGCGCGCCTGATGAGCCAAGCCCTGCGGAAGCTGACGGCCAATATCAGCCGCACCCATACCTGCTGTATTTTCATCAACCAGCTGCGCGACAAAATCGGCATCATGTTCGGCAACCCCGAAACTACTACCGGCGGCAATGCGTTGAAGTTTTACGCTTCCATCCGCGTGGATGTGCGCCGCATCACCCAGCTGAAAGACGGCGAAGAAGCTACCGGTAACCGCACCCGCGCCAAAGTGGTAAAAAATAAATTAGCCCCGCCCTTCAAGAAAGCGGAATTCGATATTGTCTTTGGCGAAGGCATTTCAAAAATCGGCGAAATTATCGACTTGGGCGTAGATTTTGAAATCATCAAGAAAAGCGGCTCCTGGTTTAGCTACGGCGACGCCAAACTTGCACAGGGACGCGACGCCGTAAAACAACTGCTGCTCGACAATCCCCAACTGGGCGAAGAAATCGAAGCCAAAATCCGCGAACGGCTGACCAGCGCTAAAGAGTAGTCGTGAGCCGGGTTCCGGCGTTATCTGTGTTATCTGGAAAAATCTGTGGGAAAAGTATGAAGTATGAGTGGGCTGGCGCCAGCTCACTTTTAACTTTTAGTTTTTAACTTCCCCTTCTCCACTGCCTACTTTAGCTTTTCTCGCCGTAGGCCAGGTCGCCGGCGTCGCCCAGTCCGGGTACGATGTATGATTTGGTGGTCAGTTCTTCGTCCACTGCGCCGAGCCAGAGGGTAATGTTTTTTGCCGGCAGGTGGGTATGTAAATATTCCACGCCGTACTTGCTGGCAATAGGCGCCACAATGTGCGTGTGCCGCGGATGCCCTTTTTCCAGCAGGGCATGGTAGGTCAGCAGCATCGACTCTCCGGTAGCCAGCATGGGATCCATCAACACCAGCGTTTTCCCTTCTATCGACGGCGAGGAAAGGTATTCCAGCTGGATGGTGAATTTATAATCTTTCCGGTATTTGCGGTAGGCGGCGATAAAAGCATTGTCGGCGCGGTCGAAGAAATTCAGGAAGCCCTGATGCAAGGGCAACCCGGCGCGCAGGATGGTGGCCAGCACCAGCGATTCGTCCGGCAACGCAATAGACGAAATACCCAGCGGAGTGGTTACCTCCTTTACCGTATAAGGCAATTCCCGGCTTATTTCATACGCAAAAATTTCGCCTATGCGTTCCATATTATAGCGAAAACGCAGGCGGTCTTTCTGGATAGTACTGTCGCGCAACTCCGCTACAAAGCGGTTGAAAAGCGAGGGGCGGTCGGAGAGAATAAACTGTTTCATACGATGATTTTTGTGGTTAATTTTTTAATGTGCTAATAGGATTAATTAAGTTGAAAGTTGAAAACTAAAAGTTAAAAGTGCCGGCGTCAGCCAAATCCTCACTCCTCACCCATACTTCATACTTCCTATTTAAATTTCCACTCGCAGGCGGGCTACGGGAATATTGAGCTGTTCGCGGTATTTTGCTACCGTGCGGCGGGCTACGTCATAGCCGCGCTGTTTCAACACTTCCATCAGTTGCCGGTCGGTCAGCGGGTGTTTTTTATTTTCATTGGCGATGCTTTCTTCCAGGATATTTCTCATTTCATGCGTTGAAACTTCCGTGCCGGCAGTGGTTTTCACGCCTTCGGAGAAAAAATATTTCAACGGGAAAATGCCAAAATGCGTTTGAATAAATTTGCTGTTCACCACGCGCGAAACGGTGGAAATATCATAGCCTGTCATGGCAGCAATATGTTTCAGCACCATAGGGCGCAGTTTGCTTTCGTCGCCGTCGGTGAAATAGCTGTGCTGGTAGTCGATGATGGCCTGCATGGTGGAGAACAGGGTCTGTTGCCGTTGTTTGATGGCTTCTATGAAGCGTGCGGCGGCTTCCATTTTCTGTTTAACAAAGGCGGCGGCGGCGCGTTCTTCGGCGGTGGCGGGCGTGCGGTTGTCCAGGAGTTGCAGGTAGCGGCGGTTCAGCTGCAACGACGGGATATTGCCGCGCAACAGCGAAAGCTGCAACTCGCCGTCGTTGGGCTCGAGGAGGAAATCCGGCACAATCTGCCGCGCCTGCTCATTATAGGAATCGCCGCTACTGCCGGCGGGACGCGGGTTTAGCCGTTTAATTTCATCCACCGCCGCCTTTAGCGACGCACTGTCGACGCCCAGTCGGGCTTGTATTTTATCATAATGTTTTTTGACAAAATCGTCGAAATAATTTTCCAAAATCTGCCCCGCAAGCGATGGCGCGGCGGTGGGCGCGGTGCGGCGGCGCAGTTGTATCAACAGGCATTCCCGCAGGTTGCGCGCCCCCACGCCCAACGGTTCGCAGTCCTGAAGGAGGCGCAACAGCTTTTCCAGTTCTTCGACGGAGGTTTCCACGCCCAGCCGGAAGGCAATGTCATCGGCCAGCGACGGCAGGTCGCGGCGCAGGTAACCGTCGTCGTCGAGGCTGCCGATAAGGAAGGCGGCGACCGCGCGCGCGCGGTCATTCAAGCCGTGAAAGCCCATTTGCATCTCCAGCTGCTGGCGGAAATTTTCTTTTACCGGCAATGCTGGAAATTCCGGCCTGGCCGCCGCCGGAGAACGGAGGTCATACAGCTTGTAGGCCGGCGTATCATCGCCGGGCGGCAAGGTGGCAGCGGGGTTATTTTCGTCGGTTTCTTCAGGCGCCTCGTCGAGGGCGGGATTTTCTTCCAGTTCTTCCTTCACCCGCTGTTCAAACTGCATCACAGGCAATGTGATCAACTGAATCGCCTGTATTTGTAACGGCGACAGCCTTTGCTGCAATTTCTGCTGAAGCGATTGTTTTAGCATGATGTTGCAAAGATAAAGAAAAATTTTTTGAAGTAGGAGGTGGCTGGAGCCTTTTTAATGGAGAATGGAGAATGGAAAATGGAGAATGAAAAATGCCCCGTAGGGGCAAAATGTTGGTAGAAAAAATGCACAGCCCCGCCTCCTGCGTGCCGGAGGTACGCCATGTGAACAGACACATTCCATCCCAGGGGACGGCAGGGCGGGATGTTTATGCATAGTTCTACCAACATATTGTCCCTACGGGACAGCGGCAGTGAAGGGTGAAGGGTAAAGGGTGAAGCGTTCCGGCGACAGCGCCCTTCTCCCCTCACTCTTCACCATTCTCCATTCTCCCCCCCTTCCTTTTTCCGCCAAAAAGAACAGAATTTCAAAAATTTTTATTTATTTTTGCCTGAATATCAAATATTATTTGTAATTTTGCACCCGATCCCCGTTTTGACTTACTCAGT
>JAITSM010000145.1 GCA_031287815.1 Prevotellaceae bacterium | reverse complement strand
GCGCGAACGGATTTCACGCCGGCGCGAAATCCGTCATAAATCACCCGGAAAGTATAATGGACTGCACGGATTAACAATAATAATAACCAAGAATAAAAAATCAGGCGCCCACGCGTTACGACTAATAACTAACGACTAAAAAAATGAAAGAAGAAATTATTATAGCAGGATTTGGAGGACAAGGCGTCTTGTCGATGGGAAAAATAATAGCCTATTCCGGCATCATGCAAGGCATGGAAGTAACGTGGATGCCGTCGTATGGCCCCGAAATGCGCGGCGGCACAGCCAACGTAACGGTGGTGCTAAGCAGCCACCGCATCAGCTCGCCTATTGTGAGCCACTGCGACACCGCCATTATCCTTAACCAACAATCCATGGACAAATTTGCGTCCAGCGTGCGAACCGGGGGCTTGCTGCTCTACGACCCGAACGGCATCACCAAACCGCCGGCGCGCAAAGACATTACCGTGTGCAAAATCGAAGCGGCCGAAGAAGCCGCTAAAATGGGCAATGCCAAAACATATAACATGATTGTATTGGGCGCATACCTGAAACACCGCCCGGTGGTACAGCTGGAAAATGTAATCAAGGGCTTGAAAAAATCCATTCCCGAACGTCATCATAAACTGATACCGGTAAATGAACAGGCCATCCATCGCGGCATGGAAGCGGTTGTGGAAGTCTGAGTTAAGAACTAAGAGTTAAAAGTTAAAAACTAAAAGTTAGCTGGCGCCAGCACTTTTAACTCTTAGTTCTTAACTTTTAGTTCTTAACTCCTATGTATACCGTATTTTCTGTCCTATGCGCAGGACGCTTTTCCGGGAAATCTTATTCAGGCGGCAGAGCCTGCTGATGGAAACGCCGGTTTTCTGGGCAATCCGCCCCAGGGTGTCGCCTCTGCGTACTGTCCACAAGCGGATTTTTTCAATTTCTTTGATATAATCAAAATGTTTGGCAGTGAGGTAAAGGGTATCGACGAAGGTCGTGCGCCGTTCGAAATCTATGATGTCCGTAGGATTAATCGCCACGCCCAAGTAGCGGAGCTCATAGTGTAAATGCGGCCCTGAGGAGCGGCCGGTGCTGCCGCCCCAGCCGACGAGTTCGCCAGCCCTCAGCAGCTGGTTGGGCTTCACGAGCAGCTTGCTCAAATGGGCGTAAACGGTTTCCAGCCCGTTGTAGTGCCGCACGACGGCGTAGTAGCCGTATGTCCTGCTGCGCCGGGCGATGCGAACCATTCCGTCAAAAGCGCAAAGCACCGAGTCGCCGCGCCGTAGCCGCAGGTCGATGCCGTAGTGGTGCCGCCATTTGCGGAAGCCGAAGCGGGAGGTAACGCGGTTATTGACCGGATGGCGGTAATCGGAGAGGTCGATAACAACCGTGTCTGGCATATCGACCAGCCGCTGGTCGTATGGATTGACTTTTTCCCCTGTCCAGATTTTGTAGAGCGCGTGCGCGGGAAATATTTCGCCGGCGGCGGTAATAGGTGAATCGACGGCTTCGCCCGGGTCTTCGTCCAGCGGGACGGGGTCTACTTCATTGTCCAGCGCAGGGGGAATAAGCAAAGTGTCCATGTGGCTCGACAGTTCCCGAATATCCGGCTGCGCCTGCGTGTCGAACGCCGCCAGCGCCATAATTAAAAAAGAGATTCGGAAGAGCGGACGGTTAGGCATCGATTTTAGCGTATTTGGCATGTGTTTCGATAAATTCGCGGCGCGGCGGCACTTCGTCGCCCATTAACATGGAGAATATGCGGTCGGCTTCGGCGGCGTTTTCGATAGTTACCTGGCGCAGTACGCGGAAGGCGGGGTCCATGGTCGTGTTCCACAATTGGTCGGGATTCATTTCCCCCAGCCCTTTGTAGCGTTGCACCGCCACTTCTTTTCCCTTTCCGATGCGTTCTACGGCGGCGATGCGTTCTTCCTCCGTCCAGCAGTATTGTTCTTCCTTGCCTTTTTTCACTAAGTAGAGCGGCGGCGTGGCGATATAAAGGTATCCGTTCTTTATCAGGTCTTGCATGTGGCGGAAGAAAAAAGTCATGATCAGCGTGGCGATATGGCTGCCGTCCACGTCGGCGTCGGTCATGATGATGATTTTGTGGTAGCGTAGTTTTGAAATGTTCAGCGCCTTGCTGTCTTCTTCGGTGCCAACGGTAACGCCGAGCGCGGTGTAGATATTGCGGATTTCCTCGCTTTCGAAGATTTTATGTTCCATCGCTTTTTCGACGTTGAGGATTTTCCCGCGCAGCGGAAGTATTGCCTGGAAGGTGCGGTCGCGCCCCTGTTTGGCAGAGCCGCCGGCGGAGTCTCCTTCGACGAGGTAGATTTCACATTTGGCGGGGTCGCGGTCGGAGCAGTCGGCGAGTTTGCCGGGCAGCCCGGAGCCGGACATCACCGTTTTGCGCTGTACCAGTTCCCGCGCTTTGCGGGCGGCATGGCGGGCGGTGGCGGCAAGGATGACCTTGTCGATAATCCGCTTGGCGTCTTTGGGATTTTCTTCCAGGTAATTGTTCAACGCTTCGCTCACCGCTTGCGATACGGCGGCGGTTACTTCATTGTTGCCCAATTTTGTTTTCGTTTGCCCTTCAAACTGCGGTTCGGCCACTTTCACCGAAATCACGGCGGTGAGGCCCTCGCGGAAGTCCGCCGGGTCAATATCGAATTGCAGGCGCGCGAGCATATTGTTTTTTTCGGCGTAGTTTTTCAACGTGGTTGTCAAGCCGCGCCGGAAGCCCGAAAGGTGCGTGCCGCCTTCAATGGTGTTAATGTTGTTCACATACGAGTGTACGTTTTCATTAAAACCGTTGTTGTATTGCATGGCCACTTCTATCGGCAGTTTCGGTTTTTTTGTTTCCAGATAAATGGGGTTTTCCGTCAGTTTTTCGCGCGTGCCGTCGAGGTAATCGACAAACTCGAGCAGCCCCGTTTCCGAGTAAAAGCAGTCGGAGCGGTAATGTTTGCCGGGTTCATTGCCGTTTTCACTTTCCGTATATTCGCGCCTGTCGGTAAGGGTAAGGCGGATGCCCTTGTTCAGGAACGCCAGTTCGCGCAGGCGGGTAGCCAGCGTGTCGTAGTCGTATTTGGTTGTAAGTTTAAAAATGGTATCATCGGGGTTAAAGGTACTCGTGGTGCCGGTGCGGTTGGATTCGCCTACGACCTTCACGTCGTATTCCGGTTTGCCGTAGCGGTATTCCTGGCGGAAAATTTTCCCTTCGCGGTGAATTTCGGCGACCAGCAGCGACGACAGTGCATTGACGCACGATACCCCGACGCCGTGTAACCCGCCCGATACTTTGTAGCTTTCCTTGTCGAACTTGCCGCCGGCATGCAGCACAGTCAGTACGACTTCCAGCGCCGATTTCCCTTCTTTCGGCATGATGTCGGTCGGAATACCGCGCCCGTCGTCGGTAACCGTTACGGAGTTATCTTCATTGATTGTAACGTCGATATGTGTACAATAGCCGCCCAGGGCTTCGTCGATAGAATTGTCGACCACTTCATATACCAGGTGATGCAGCCCGCGCGCGCCGATATCGCCGATGTACATCGACGGGCGTTTGCGCACAGCTTCCAGCCCTTCCAATACTTGAATATTCTCTGCGGAATAGCCGGTGGCGGCTACATTCTTTTCTTGCTCTGTCATATTATATAAATTGTTAAAATAAGGGTGCAAAGGTATAAAAAAAATGCCGTTTTTGCAATGGGATTTTAGCCATTAGACGTTAGTCGCTGGTAAGGGCGCACAGCCGTACATACCGGGCGGCATGGTTACCGGACAATCAATATAAAACGTTTTATTTGAATGGAAAATGGAAAATGGAGAATGGGCTGGCGCCGGCATCCTTCATTTTCAATTTTCAATTAAAAAGGCGCCTGAAACTGCCTACTGAAAACTGAAAACCGCCTACTGAGTAACGGCTGCGCGTTTTGGAATATTTTACGTATATTTGTGGAAAAATATAAAAGTTATGCAAACCGCCGCGTTATTAAATCAAATTTATCAGTTGCCGATTTATGACCGTATGCTGATAGTGGAGCGCACCATTCATTCCATGCGCACAGAAACCGGCGCGCTAGAAAATTCCGCTGCGCTTATGTCTGCCGAATACCGCAACAATAAAGAATTAACGGCTTTCACCCAACTTGATATTGAAAATTTCTATGAAGCAAGGTGAAATTTGGTTGGTTGATTTAAATCCGACGATTGGGGCGGAAATGCAAAAAGTTCGCCCAGCATTGATTGTAAATGTAGATGCTTTGGGTAAGCTCCCTTTAAAGGTTATTGTACCTGTTACCGACTGGAAAGAACAATATGTAGCTGCCTTATGGATGCAGAAAATCGTTCCGAATAAAGAAAACGGATTGGAAAAAAAATCTGCCATTGACTGCTTTCAGATACGTTGTGTCGCCCAAGAGCGGTTGGTAAGGAAAATAGGCATTATTTCATTCAATGAATTGGAAGAAATCAAAAGTAAAATTGCGATAATCGTTGGATATAAATGATCGCTTTCTTTAAGAGTTGAACAGTGCCGCCCGCTTACGCGGGCGGTTTTCATTTGGAGAAGGTGGAATATTACGAGTGGGCAAGTTAAGCGCTCCGGCGCCAGCCACCCTTCACTCCTCCCTCTTCTTCTACTTCCAGCTTTTCACAAAGAGGAAGAGGAGGAGGCCGTAGATTTCCAGGCGGCCGAGCAGCATCTGGAAGGTTAAAATCAGCTTGCCGAGCGCATGGATGCCGCCATAGTTCCCGAAGGAACTGATTTCCCCAAAACCGGGACCGACATTGCCCATGCAGGCCACAGAAGCCGAAAACCCGACAGACAAATCGGAGCCTAGCAGCGAAAGCGCGACCATTCCCAGAAAAACAGCCACAAGGTAGGTGAGGATAAATTGCAATACCGCATATACGGTGTCGTTGTCCAGCGTAAGCCCCCCGATGCGAGTAGGGACTACGGCGTTCGGGTGTTGTTGTTTGCGGATGTGCCCGCGAATAGACCAAAAGAGGATTTGCATGCGGTCGGCTTTGATACCGCCGGAAGTAGAGCCGGCACAGGCGCACTGGAACATGAAATAACAGAGCAGCAAGGACGAAAAGGGTGGCCACTGCGCAATGTCGGCGGTGGCAAACCCGGTGGTAGTGCCAATGGAAATTACTTGAAAAGCTCCGTAGCGCAAAGCGTCCAAAGGATGGTCATAGGCGCCGGAGAAGTATAAATTGAGGGACACGAAAACGCTGCCCATGAGTATTGTGGTCAAATAAAAACGTACGGCGGGCGATTTCCACAAGGGTTTGCCATTGCCGGTAAACGCCATGTAGAGCAAGCCGAAGTGCATGCCGGCAATAATCATAAAGACGGCCAAAATCAATTCTATCCACCCATTGTGAAAGGCGAAGACGCTGGCGTCGCGCGTGCTGAATCCGCCGGTGGCAATGGTGCTGAAAGCATGATTGACCGCATCAAACCAGCCCATGCCGGCAAGCATTAACAGGCCGCAGAGCAATACCGTCAATCCGGCGAACATGCCGCAGATCACGCGCGCCGTTTGCTGCACGCGGAATTTGTAATTACCTTTCGAGAGACTGGATATTTCCGTTTTCGCCAGGCGTATTTTCAGGTTGTGCATGGTGGGCAACAGCAACACCAGCATCACGACCACCCCCAAGCCGCCAATCCAGTGCGTCGCCGAGCGCCAGAAGATAAGCCCTTCCGGCAACCGCTCGACGTTGGACAGCACGGTGGCGCCGGTAGTGGTATACCCCGACACGCTTTCAAACCATGCGTTGATAAAGGTAAAATCGCCTCCCCAGAACAAATACGGTAACATGCCGAAGGTGCAGCTCATCATCCACGAAAAAACCAATATGCCTATTCCTTCTTTGGCGGTGAGGTCATCTGCCGGCTTGACAAAGGGCAGGGGCGTTCCGCCGGCGATGGCGGTGAGGATAGCGCTGGCCGTTAGCACCCAAAATCCCTCGTCTCCCTGCAACAGGGAAACAGCCGCCGCCAGCAGCATAAATGCGGCATTCAACAACAGCACGAAGCCGGTGTAACGTACAATAACAGGAAATCGCATTATTATTTAACAATGGTTACCACCATCCGGCGGTTTTTCTGGCGGCCTTCTTCCGTAGCATTGGAAGCCACCGGCTCCATGTCGCCCATACCGATAGTAGTGATCCGGTCGGCGCTAATACCTTTTTGTATTAAATAATTCTTTCCGGCAATAGCGCGGTTTTCCGAGAGTTCTTTTTTGGAAACGGCAAAGCCCGTATTATCGGTATGCCCGGTAATGACTATATGCCAATCGGGGTGCCCTTTCAGCAACGTGCTTAACCGGTCTAACGACAGGGCGGGCGTGGGGAAGGTAGCCTTGCCTGTTTCAAAATGGACGTCGTTGAAAGCATTGTTTACTATCTTCTGCTCGTCGGGTGTCAACGGGATTTGTTTTCTCGAAACGGTTGCCGCCGGTTGTTTATATTCTTCGGGGCAACCGAAGTTCCACGCTACACCCCGCAAGTTAGGGCATTTATCATCTTTATCCAGTATACCGTCGCCGTCCGTATCGGGGCAGCCGCGCAATTCGACAGGGCCTGCCTCCGTGGGGCAGTCATCCAGCTTGTCTATAATTCCGTCGTCGTCCGTATCGGGGCAGCCGTTGTATTCGGGCAATCCCGGCTCGTCCGGGCAATTATCTTCTTCATCCGTGATACCGTCATCGTCGCTATCGGGGCAGCCCTGCAAGCGCAGTAACCCGGCCGCATAAGGGCAGAGGTCAATCTCGTCGGGAATACCGTCGCCGTCCGTATCGGGACAACCCTGCGTTCCCCAGGCGCCCCGGCGGTCTGCGCACAGGTCAAATGCATCGGACACGCCGTCCCGGTCATGGTCTTTCTTTACGTTTTTCAAGAACGGGATTTTCACCATTACCGATATGTCCGACGCTTTGGTGGTGTTGGCAGCCAAGTTCGTGAACAGGGTTTGCGAGCCTACCCAGAGCGGCCCCAGCCGCAGCATCATGCCTATATTTAGATTAGCGTACTGGTCTACCTGTACCGGAATCCCCACGCCAAACCACGTACGTTCATAGCGGGGCGTCAAGGTATAGGCATTGCGGTAGAATGCGCTTCCCGGGCCGCGCGAAAAGCCGACCAGCGCATGAAAATTCAAGTAAAGATCATTCCCCGCATTCCAATCGATGGAGGCATTCAGCGCCATGGGCAGTTTTACCGAGTAGTTGGGGGCGGCCGGGGCGGTATTCATTCCGGCGAGCGCCCGCTCATGCATATTGTCCAGCGTCAGGTCGTGAATATCTATTCCGCCGTTGCCTGTAAAAGTATAATTATTGTTGGCTGCAGGGTATTTCACGCTTGTGCCAATATCCGTCAGGGCTACCGATACCTTGAATACGTACTTGTTCGGATAGGGTTGGATTAAGCCTTCTTCGCCGTCCATATTATATTCGTAGTTTTCGATGTCGGGGCGGTATTCATAGGACAGCCCGATGTCCGTGCCAAACCCGAGCGCACTGCCCATCCTGAAATCCAGGTAACGGACATTATTTTCCGAGCGCCCGATTTGCCCGGCGGCATTGGCCAGCCTGAAACCGGCGTTATCATACACCGCCGTGCCGTCCGTAAAATTCATATAAGACGACGAGCCGCCGGAAGTCAATTTCATGGAAACGCCCACGGATACCGAGTGTACGGCGTTCTTCGGCGTAACCATCATGGCGTACGAAGCAAAGAATTCGGAAAGCGTATGGTATTGCGCGTAAAAATCCGCCAGCGGAATGCCGGCGCTGTAGGTATTTTTATAAATAGCGCCCAATAAGCCCTCCGAAGCATTGCCGATGCTTCCGAAAGCGCGCGTGCGGAACCCCACGCCGACCGACTGGCGGGAGGTGATTCCTATCATAGCATGCAATAAATCCAGCTGCAGGTAAGAGGTGAGGTGGTTATTTTCCTGTAAGGAGTAGGTATATTTATCCGGATTAAAAGAAAGCAGGTTGCCGGCGTAGTTGCTGGCGACGCCTAAATAAAACCCGGCAGGCATAATGTCTATGGCGTAACGGCTGTCTACAATAGCCGCCGGCTGTACGCCCAGCCCTGATACGCCATTGTAGGGGCCGGTGGCAAAAGAGCCGTATTGTGCAAAAACAGGGGCGCCTGTAATAAATAAACAAGCTATAAAAACTATGTTTTGTATTTTTTTCATATTATTTCAATGCCTTCGGAAAACATCAATCAGGCAGCAAATATACGATTTTTTTTGTACATTTGCGTACATTCTTTTAAAATAAAGATTATGAATGGTCAAATAAGTACACGTTTCTCCCCTTTCCCTTGGCGCTGCCTGCTGTTCCTGTTGCCTGTGCTCGCTGTTTCCTGCGAGCGGGTAGACAGCCTGAGCAATGCCGCCGACGTCACAGCCGTTTCCATTACGCACCATGCGCCGGCAACCATCCTGCTGGGAACCCCTGCCCGCGTGAACGACCATACCTTTGCTATTCCCCTGCTCTACGGGAAATATGATTTCCCGCTGCATCTCCGGCTTTCTGTCGACGTGTCCGAAGAGGCGGCGAAAATACTTTCAAGGCGGGGCGGGCTGTTTAATCCCGATGACGTGGTTTTTGAACAGTTCGACGACGTGGTGGAATTTGACGTGGTGGCCGCCAGCGGTAAAGTCAAGCATTGGCAGCTGCGCCTGCTGGAAAATATCCTCGACGAACAAACGCAAATCCGGCAGTTCGACATTGTCGACTGCTCGCCTGCCGAAGCGGTCATCAGCAGGAGCGCAAGCATCAGGTACAGCGAAAACGAAATAGTGATACTCGCGCTGTCGCCGGTGTTCCCGCTGTCCATCACGCCTGCCATTACGCTGGCGGGGCAGAATGCGCAGATTGGCGGCTATGCGCCGGGCGACGCCCTGTCCTTTGCGGCTATCGACGCTACCGTGACGTTGCAGGTGAAAGCCGAAAGCGGCAAAATGCAGGCATGGACGGTAAAGTTAGTGCAGTGCCGGAATGCTTCCGGGCAGCCGGCGCTGAGCATCCCCACCAAGAACCGCTTATCCCTGCCACCCGGCGGACTGTCGTTTGAACTGTCGCAGGGCGCGGTGCGGGAAGCGTTGCAGGATTTCCCCGCCGGCGTTATTACCCTGCAAGTGGAGGGCGCCGCTTTCCCGGTTACCGTAAAAGCGCATTTACCCGTGCATCCCGCCGCCCACCTGGCCGCCAGCCCTGCCGACACGACGTTTACCTTTACGCAATTCGGCACGGCAGCCGAGTTCTATATTGTAGACACCATTTCCGCCTGTTATAAAAAGTGGGCGTTGCGTCTCTCCCCCTACCGCCACCGCGAGGCGGACATTAAGACCTTCGCCCTTGCCGGCCTTTCCTCTCCCATCACGCTGGATGCGCCGGCGATTAACGCGAGGAACGCTACCGTAACGCTGAAAATTACCGCCGGCGCCAGCCATTTCCCCTTTACCGCCGACATCCATACAACCCTCTCGGACGGCGCGCAGCTGAAAGGCAGCCCGCCGGATTTTACGCAGGCCTTTACCCGGCTGGACAGTACCTATACCCTGTGGGTCGTAGCGGAAAACGGCGACGAACGGGAATGGGGCGTCCGCTTTCTCAATGCCGACCCTGCGTACGCCGCCAAGCGCACCGGCAGCGACGTTACGGCGTTTGCGCTGCTCGGCTACTCGTCGCAGCAAAACCCGGCGTCTGGCAATAAAGTGGAACTCGACCCGGCGGCCGGGATTGACGCCGTTACGAAAACCATTACGCTTAAAATTACCAACTGGAAAAGATATTTCCCCCTGAAACTGACCGCTGGCCTGCAGCTGTCAAGCGGGGCGACGAGCACGCTGGACGCGGCCGAAGAACTCGAATTTGCTGCGCCGGACGCTACGCGCCCCTTCACCGTTACCGCTGAAGACGGCAGCAGCACACTATGGACAATCCGCTTTGCCGACGAAGAGCCGGTGAAAAGTTCGCTGGCCGCCTTGACGGATTTCAGCGTGGGAAACCGCCTGTCGGCAAACAGCGCGATAGACAAAATTTACATCGAGCCGGGCAAACAGCAGGCGGTGATTTTGCTTTCGCAAGCCCAATTTCCCTTGCGGATTACGCCGGCGATAGCCGTTTCGCCGAAGGCTTGTTTATTGGACATTAACAGCGGCGAAGAAATGCTGTTCAGCAGCTTCGGCGAGGAAAGAAATATCCGCCTGATGCCCGAAGACGAAAGCCGCATCGTTACCTATAAAGTGATACTGGTAAATGCGCCGCCGCTCCCCAACGGCGCGCTGGAAGAATGGAGCGACGGGGAAAACGCCGCCGGCTGGGCGAATCCCAACGCCACCGGCATTGTTACCATGCGCCGGATGACGCCCGGGTATGCCAATACCGGCGCGGCCGCCCAACTCACGTCCTCCACCGCCACGATACTCGGTTCCATCAAGGTTACCGCTGCCGGCTCCATGTTTTTGGGGCGGTTTGACTACCAGATAATGTATGCCTCCAAGCCGAAATTGATGACCTACTTCGCTATCCCCTGGAAGGCGCGGCCGGTAGCGCTGGAAGCCGATTACAGCTACCGGCGCGGCGCACAGTTAGTCAATTCCAACCACGACCCCGTCGCCGGCACGGACGAAGGGGCGGCCACGATAGAATTGCTCCACTGGGCGGGCAACGGCGCGATAAAGTACCACACCATTGCGCCGGAAGATACTTACGGGCAGTCCGGCAATGAAGCCGAATCGCCCGGCATTACCGTCGTCGCCCGCGCCAAAGAGGATCACCTTGCGCCTACCGCCGGCTGGCAGCAGCTGCGGCTAAACCTCGTCACGCTGGACGCCTCCAAAACGCCCAATTATATGCACCTCACCTTTGCTTCCAGCACGCGCGGCGACAAGCAAATCGGCGCCGACGGCAGCGTCCTGGCGCTGGATAACATCCGCCTGGTATACTATGAACCCGAAGAAGGAAGCCTGGTGAGGAATTGAGAATGGAGAATGGAGAATGCCCTTTGGGCAGTTCCGACAACCGAGACCGTCCAGTCTCGATGACCGAGACCGTCCAGTCTCGATGACCGAGACCGTCCAGTCTCGACGACCGAGACCGTCCAGTCTCGACGACCGAGACCGGGCGGCCGGAAGGCAGCAGGCAGTTTTCAGTTGGCAGTAGGCAGTGGCTGGCGCCGGCAACCTTAAATATTAAACTTTAAACTTAAAAAATGAAAAGAATACTTATTATTATTATCTGCGCAATAAGCTGGACGGCGGGGAATGCGCAGGAAAAGGACAGCAGCGCCAGACCGCCGGTGAGCCTGATTGCCGGCAGCAGTATCTTTGGCGACTACACGCTGTCGCTGGGCGCGCAAATAGGCACGGATATCGGCGGGGCGGTGCCCTACCCGCTGCACAATGTGCCGAGCCCGGTGAATGCCTACCCGCATGTGAACGCCTCGCTGGGCGCGAAATGCGGTTTCCCGCTCTACGAACGTTTCTCGCTGGGGCTGGAATGTACCTATAAAATAGTAACGATGGACGCCGACGCGAGGGTGGAAAACCAGAAGTTCGACGACGGCGAACTCCTCCAATACTTCTCCGGCACGGCCGAAATGCACATGTCCTTCGCGATGATAGAGGCGCCGCTGTATGTCAAGTACCGCTTCAACCGCAGCCACAAGGCGCTGCTCGGCGGCTATTATACTTATGTATTATCGCCGAAGTTTGAAACCATCGCCAAACAGGGCTACATAGGGCCGGAGCCCGACCTCGTGGGCTCGCCGGTTACGCCGGACGCCCCGCAGCGCATGGACTTTTCTTCGGCGCTGGGGCGCTGGGACGCCGGAATGATTGTCGGCTATGAACTGCAGATCTTCACCCGCCTCCATGCCGGCCTGCGCTTCCTGGTAGGCTTCAAGGATATTTTCAAACGAGGCAACCGCTACTTCGACTACAAAATGCTCCCCATGCGCGGCGCCATTGTGATTAGCTACAACATTTTTAAGTTAAGAGTTAAGAACTAAGAACTAAGAGTTGGCTGGCGCCAGCACTCTTAACTCTTAACTCTTAACTCTTAACTCTTAACTCTTAACTCTTAACTCTTAACTCTTAACTCTTAGTTCTTAACTCTTACAAGTCAAGATACTGATTTCGTAGAGCAGGTAGAGCGGGATGGCGGCTAAAATCATGGAGAAGATGTCGGCAGGCGTGATGATAGCGGCGAGGATAAGGAGCGCCACGATAGCGTGCCGGCGGTATTTGCGCAGCATCGCGCGATTCACAATGCCTATCCGCGACAGGATATGCACCAGCACCGGAAATTCAAACACAATACCCATCGCCAGCACCAGCGACGTGAGCGTGCTGATATAGGATTGCAGCGAAATCTGGTTTTTCACTTCCGCACTGACCTGGTAGCTGCCCAGAAATTGGAGGGCAAAGGGGAAAATCAGGAAGTACGCCACCGCCACGCCCGCATAAAACAGCAACGACGAAAAGAAGAAAGCGTATTTGACGCTGCGCTGTTCTTTCGGGTAGAGCGCAGGCGCAATGAATCGCCACAGTTCCCAAACCAGGTAAGGGAAACCGAGTATGAGCGCTATCCAGAAAGACGAGGACAGGTGAATAATGAACTGGGAAGAGAGGTTGATATTGATCAGGTCGATATGGAAGGGCTCGGGGCACATATCCGCCCACGGGAATTGATTGCCCAGGGCGCACAGCCACCGGTAGAGGATAAATTCCGACGAACGCGGGGCGAGGATGAGCGTATCGAAAACAAAGGACTTGCACAAAAAAACAATGACCATCAACGCCACCAGCGCGATGATCATGCGAAACAGCATTTGCCGGAATGCTTCAAGATGCCCCCAGAAAGTGAGTTCTTTGTCTTTCATATCCCGAGTCTAATGTGCTAATGTGATTAATGTGCTAATGTGACTAATTAATGTGCTAATGTGGCCAATTTTTTAATGTGACTAATTAGGCTGGCGCCAGCCTAATTAGTCACATTAGTCACATTAAAACATTAGTCACATTACTCACACATTACTCTATTTCTTTTTTGATTTCGTTTTCGGCTTCTTTGATGCCGTCTTTGAAGCTTTTCACACCTTTTCCCAAGCCCTTCATCAATTCGGGAATCTTTTTACCGCCAAACAGCAGCACAATGGCCAACACGATAAGTACAACTTGCCAAGGCCCAACAACGCCTAAAAAAATAAGAATGTTCATGATTGTTTAGTTTTTTTGCATAAATATAAGAAAGTTTTATGAAAGCAAAGCTATTTTTCGTAATAATGACCTCTTGCGGACACCACACAAACGGTAATTATATTTTCTTCTACATAGTAAATTAACCGGTCTGCTTTATTTATTCTGCGCGACCAGTAACCGGATTTATCATACTTTAATAATTCCGGTTTTCCGGTGCCGGTATAAGGATGTTCCATTAACTCACACGTGATTTGCCGGATTTTATCATAGGATTTTCGATTGCCGGATTTTTCAAAATACGCAATATCTTTTTGAGCTTGCTTTAAAAATTTAATTACGTAGCTCATTTTTTCCAGCTAAAAAATTCATCGATATTGTTTTTATCTACAGTGATAAATTCGGCTTGGTTGCTTTCTATTAAAGCAATTCTCCGATTCAATTCTTTTATGTTTTCGGGATTGTCAAAGTAAGGGTCATTACTGGGGCTTGGATTGAGCGGTACGGCTTTTTGTAGCGTTTTGTTTTCTTTTATGACCAATTCGACTAATTTTCTTCCGTGTCTAACCAATACCTGTTCTGCACCCGCCAAATCAAAATATTTTTTCGGATTGCTTGTTAAATCGGTCGTATTTATTATAGTCATGATTGTTTAGTTTTTTTGCGCAAATATACGACTTTTTTTCATATAGGTTGCAGGGTAAATGCCTCATAAAAGTTTAAAGCCTATCACCGGAATGCCTTACCCTCAACTCAACTTTCCCGAGAGTTTATTGCCGTCCACATGGAAGAGGACATTGGTGTCAATGGATTTTTTTAACTTGTTGTTTTTGGCAAAACGTTTTACCGAATGCTCTATCATTTCCGTGAGGAGGGCGGTAAACTTCTTGCCGGTGGCTTCCCAGAGGTAAAAAGCCAGCGAGCCGGGAATGGTATTTATTTCGTTTAGATAAACTTTGTTTTCGGCAGTATCCAGAATAAAATCTATCCTCGCCACGCCGGAACAGCCTAAATAGCGGAAAATTTTTGCCGCATAATCCTGTATTTCCTTTTTCAGGGAATCGGGAATACCGGCGGGGATTTTCCTTTTTGTACCCGCCATTCCTTCGGTGGAAGCGGATGAAGACAAATATTTATCATCAAAACTCAACAGTTTGTCGGGCGTAATGACCGGCTCTTCACATTCGGAAACTTCCACGCCTCGGACGGTGGACATCACCGAACAGTTGATTTCCTTGATAGCGGTTACGCATTTTTCTATCACGATGGCGTCGGAATACACCGCCGCCAGTTCAACGGCATTCTCCAGTTCCTGCCCGTTGGCGGCCTTGCTGACGCCGATGCTCGAGCCCAAATTGTCGGGCTTCACGATGAGCGGAAATGCAAACCGGGCGGCGATGCGCTTTATTTCATTTTCTTTGTCGCCAAACCACCGGGCGGCATCCAGCGCATAGTAGTCCAGAACGGGGACAGCAATGGCTTTAGCTATTTCTTTTGTAAAAGCCTTGCTCATGCAAACGGCCGACGCTATCACATTTGACCCTACGTAGGGCAGGTTCATAATTTCAAATAGTCCCTGGAAACAGCCGTCTTCGCCATACGCGCCGTGAAACACCGGGAAAGCCACGTCGATTTTCGCTACGGCCTTGCTTCTTTTCCATATCCCGCGAGGGTAAACAAACAACGTGCCGTCGTTCGCATCCAGCGAGGGGACGATTCTCCGGCTATGCTTTATCAGTTCTTTATAGTTCCTGAAATTGTCAATGAATTTTAACCAGTTCCCGGTGTACCAGCCGCCGTCCTTCGTTACATATATGGGGACGGCATTGTAATTTTCCTTGTCCATCATTTTAATTACTTGCAGGGCGGAGATAACAGATATTTCATGTTCCACCGAGCGGCCGCCAAAAAAGATGCCAATGTTTTTTTTCATGACTTATAATATTTATTCGTTAAATGTATCCGGTAAATCATTTTCGTACAGCACCACGTCGCCTTGCTGCATAATGCTTTTTACGTAACCGTTCGCTTCCGTCAGGTTTTTGCAAACTTTTAAATTTTCCGGCGGGAAGCCGGCGGATTTAATGCCTTCCTGAATCGGCCGGGTACGGTGAATACCCACCAGCACGGCGATATCACAGTTTTTGGCGATGGCCTGCCCAAAGGCATAATTCAGTTTTGCTTCTTCCTGTCCCAGTTCAATCATACCGGGCGTGATGACGATTTTCCTTTTCCCTTCCATGCGTTTCAACGCTTCCAGCGCCATTCTCGAGCCCACCGGATTGGAATTAAATGCATCGTCGATTATGGTGATTCCGTTGGGCAGGTTTTTTATTTCCAGCCGGTGCGCTACGGCGCGAATCCCCTTGACGGCTTTTACTATCTGGTATTTCTCCAGCCCCAGCGTGAGGGCAACGGCGCAACAGACCAACAAATTTGATACGTTGTGTTCCCCCAGCAGCGTGGTTTCAAGCGCCAGGAGCTTTTCTTCCTTCCGATAGACGTCGAAAGCCATTCCCCGCATGGTATAAGTAATATTCCGGGCGCAATAGTCCGCCTCCCGCTCTACGCCGAAAGAAAGCGTTGGGGCTTTGGCTTCCGGCGGAATGTCGCCGGGGGCGATGCCGGCAGCATTGACAAACCCCCTGCCGGTTGCCGGCAGGGCGGAGAGGATTTCCATTTTCGCTTTTTTCACCTGCTCTATGGTGCCGAAAGTTTCCAAATGTTGCGGGCCTATGGCTGTGATAACGCCATATTTCGGCCGGACGATATTACAAATCTCCGCTACATCGCCGGTTTTTTTAGCGCCCATTTCTACGATGAAGGCCTCGTGTATCGGCTTCAACTGCTCGCGAATGGTGCGGACGACGCCCAAAGTGGTATTGAAGCTTCCGGGCGTAATCAACACGCTGTACTGCTCCGAGAGGATGCTTTGTAAAAAATGTTTCACGCTGGTTTTGCCGTAGCTGCCGGTGATGGCGATGACCGTCAGGCGGGGGTAGTTGTTGATTTTCTTTTTGGCGTCGTTGACATACCACCGGTTAATGGCGGTTTCCAGTGGCCGTAGCAACGTATTGGCAATGATAATTAGGAGGAACGAAAAGAATAGGATCAAAGCGAAGGTCGCCGCCACATATCCCCTATCCTGCGTTGTCGCCCAAATAGCAACAAGCAGGGCTATCGCCAGCGATAATTCCATGATGAATAGCCTTACCGCCCGTTTGGTGAAGTCTAATTTCTTTTTCGCTTTTTGTTTCAGCAGTACGAAACTGCCTATGCCGGACAAGAGCATAGCGCCTGTTGCAAACAACCAAAAATATCCAAAAGCGTATGACAGGAAGAGTAAACTTGCGACTAATTTCCGTATATCAAAATATTTCCGGCGGTTTTCTTTAAGCCATTTAATATAGCGGGCGTTGAAGTAAGAATTTAATTGCAGCATGTGCAATTCTTTTTTCAGTACCAGCATCAGGTAAATAAACAGGAAGAGGGCTGCAAGGCCGTTGATTATTTCAATCATTGGTTTCCCAAAATTTAGTGATTAAATCCAAAAACACATTTTTGTTTTCCAGAAAAGCGTAATGTCCGCAATCCGTCATTATTTCCAGTGTGGAAGAGGGGATGGTTGCGTGAAAATCTTCGCCTGCCGCCACAGGGGTTTCCTGATCGTTTTCGCCCCAAATCAAGAGCGTGGGAACAGTTATTTTCTCCGCAAACGGGCGCAGGTCTTCGGCTATAACTTTTTTCAGCACTTCCCTCATCCGGGGCGAAGCGCGTTTATAATCGTCCGACCCGGCGAGTTGAATAAAAATATCGCGCAACAGGCCTTTCTTTAAGCATGCAGGCAGGTAGCGCGCCGGCGATTTCTTTGGCGCATGGTTGGCCGCTTTCAGCCCGGCGCTGCCGGTCAGGACCAGCCCGGAAACAGGGAGGAGGGAATTTAAAACCAGCGCCACTCTTCCGCCAAAGGAATGCCCCAGCATCAAGGGCGAGGGGATGTTTAATTTTTGAAGAAACCGTTGCGTCCACTGCGCATATTCCCTGCAGCCCCATATTTCTTCCGGCTCTTCGCTTCTGCCGAAGCCGGGAAAATCTACTGCAATCACCCTGTATTTTTCCGACAATGCCGATTGCAGGTCTTTAAAGGTACCCGAGTGGCAGCCCCAGCCGTGCAACAGGATAAGGGCGCGCCCCGTCCCTGCGTCCGTATAGGAGGAGAGTAAATTTTCTACTACTAATTGTTTATGCGTTATGTTCACAAATTATTATTTTTTAGTCTATTTATTGTTTACTTTGTTCGGCTCATTTTGTTCTTTGCTTGCTTCATTTCATTCTTACTTTGCCCGGGGAAGAGGTTAGGGCTTTAAGGAGCGTTAAGGAGATTAAGGAGGGCGACAATTCATAATTCATTACCCTTCACTCTTCACCCTTCACTCTTCACTGTGTTTATAGTTTCGCCATTTTTCAATTACTTTGGTAAAGTCTTCCGGCAGGGGCGTTTCAAAAATCATTTCTTCTTTGCTGAGGGGATGGATAAACCCCAGCAGCCGCGCGTGCAGCGCCTGGCGCGGCATTATCTCAAAGCAGTTTGTGATAAACTGTTTGTATTTGGAAAATACCGTTCCTTTGCGGATAGCGTCGCCGCCATAGCGTTCGTCGTTGAAGAGGGGGTGCCCGATATGGTTCATGTGTACCCGTATCTGGTGCGTGCGGCCGGTTTCCAGGCGGCATTCCAGGAGGGTGACATAGCCGAAACGCTCCAATACGCTGTAGTGCGTTACCGCATGGCGTCCCTGCGTTTCATCGTCAAAGACCGTGAAGCACATGCGGTCGATGGGGTCGCGCCCGACATTGGCAGTAACCGTTCCCTCGTCGTCCTGCATGTTGCCCCACACCAGCGCTACATAAATCCGTTTGGAGGTATGGTAAAAAAACTGGTTGGCCAAAAACACTTGCGCTTCCGTCGTTTTCGCCACCACCAGAATGCCTGAGGTGTCCTTGTCGATACGGTGTACCAAATAATAGGTTTCGTCTTTTGCCTGCAAATAATGCCTCAGCGCATTGAGCATGGTGCCGGTATAGTTGCCGTGCCCGGGATGCACCACCATGCCCGCCGGTTTATTGATGACGATTAAGGCCTCATCCTCGTACATAATATCCAGTGGAATATTTTCGGGAATAACTTCTATTCCGCGCCTGCGGTAAGGCATCACAATACTTATCTCGTCGCCGGGTTTTACCCGATAACTGACGTTCACCGGTTGCTGGTTTACCAGGATATAGTTGGCGGTAGCCGCCAGCTGTATGCGGCTTCGCGACATTCCTTCGATGTGCGCCGCAAGGTATTTGTCAATACGGACGGGCGACTGCCCTTCGTCCACCACAAAATGAAAATGCTCAAACAGGCGTTGCGCTTCCGCCTGTTCCTTTTCGACCAACGGTTCTACGGGTAAAGTATTCAAATGGTAAATAATTTAGAGGTTAAGGTTTCAGGTACAATTCTACGGTGGTACCCAGATTCCATACATTGGACGGCGAGGCGGAGGGCATTTGGCGGTACACGTGCGCCGCGAGCGAATCCGCATAATTTTTGACGGATTTATCGTAATGCAGCTCGCAATTCAGGGAATTATCCAGCAGCACATCTTTTGCCGCCTCGGCGGATAATCCCGTAACGGAAGGGATGACGGTGCGCTGCCCGGATTCAAGGTTCCGCCCCAGCACCAAATCAATTTCGCTGCCGGCATTTAATTCGCTGCCTTCCCGGATAACCCGCCCATTGTAGTATTGTGCCAGTACATTGTTGGTCGCAATATCCGGTTCGTAGTTCAATTTTCCTACCGCCAGCCCTTGCGACAGCAACACCGCCTTCGCCTGCCGTAACGAATAGCCGACTACTTCCGGCGCCGTAACTTTGCGTGGCGAATGGGCATTAATGGTCAGCAGCACGCGGCGGTTCTTTTTTACCGCCGTTTCCGGCTCCGGCAGCTGCCGAAAAATGGCGCCGCGCGGGCGATGCGCTACATATACCGAATCGATTATTTCCAACCGTAAATGTTTTGCTTCCTTTATGGCAAGGGCTTCTTCCAGCGTCATTCCCGAAAAGTCGGGCACAGGGAAAGTACGGTTATGCTGCGTCAGGAGCAACAAACTAAAATTGACAAGAAAAACCAGCAGCAGCAAGCCCACTGCCGCATACACGATATTCCGGAACAGGAAATTCTTCCATAGCCGCATCATAAATCCTTCCGGCTTTTTTGCTGCATTTTTTTTCACCGGCGCCTCTATTTCCAACAATTCATCTTTTTTCATCATCTTTCATCTTTTTTCATCCTTTTTTCATCCTTTTTCATCCCTTTTCATCCTTTTTCATCCCCTTCATCCTTTTTCATCCTTTTAACTCCCTCTCGTGTTTATACCTGAAAAATACGGCAAAGGCGATGGCAATCACCAGCGCGTAGGCGGCGAAAATAAACCATGCCGTTGGCCAGCCGGAGGAGGCGGTATTATTGACAAAACGGTTGATGACCATTTCGGCGCCGTAGTTGCCGAGAATAGCGCCCAGCCCGTTCGTTACCATCATCAACATGCCCTGCGCGCTGGCGCGGAATTTGGCGGGCGTTTCCCTTTCAATAAAGAGCGAGCCCGAAATATTGAAGAAATCGAATGCCATGCCGTATACAATCATCGACAGCGTGAGCCAGGCCATTCCCGCGCCGGGATCGCCGATGCCGAACAGCCCGAAACGCAGCATCCATGCGCACAGGCTCATCAGCATAACGATTTTTATCCCGAACCGACGGAGAAAAAACGGAATAGCCAGTATAAACAACGCTTCGGAGATTTGGGAAATGGACAAAAAGATATTATTGTATTTGACCGCAAACGAACCGGGATACTGCGCCGCAAAGCTATTGATAAAAGTGCTGCCGTAAGAATTGGTTATTTGCAGGCAAACGCCCAGCAATACGGCAAAGAGAAAAAATATTGCCATCCGCTTTTCTTTCAGCAATACCAGCGCATCCAACCCCAAAGTAGACATCAGCGAACTGCCTTTTTGCGCCCGTGTCGGCGGTGACGGCGGCAGGGTGAACGCATACAGGGCGAGGAACAGGGCTGTGCCGCTCGCCAGCAACAACTGGTGGGAGCTGGTGCCCCACCCGGCAAGGTTCACTACCCACATCGCCACGATAAACCCCACCGTTCCCCATACGCGAATCGGCGGGAACTCCCGCACGGTATCCATATTGTTTTTCGCCATCACGCTATAGCAAATGGAATAGCTCAACCCGATAGTAGGCATAAAAAACAGGGCGTTCAAAAACATAAAAAGGTACAGCGACGGGAAATCGGTAGCGCGGGAAGCCATAAACAGGCAGCAGGCCCCCAGCAGGTGCAAAAGGCCGAACAGCCTTTCGGAATTGACCCACCGGTCGGCTATGATTCCCACAATGGTCGGCATAATAAAGGACGCGATACCCGCCGTAGCGAACAAAGTCCCTATTTTATCACCCATCCCCAGATGGGACATATAGTTTCCAAAGGAAATTAACCACGCCCCCCAAATAAAAAACTCGAGGAACTGCACAATCGTAAGACGGAATTTCAACATCATGGTACCGTTTTTTTTTATTCTGCAAATATAACAAATTTCTTTCAGTTGAAAGTTTCAGGGTGATGGGTGACAGAGTCGACGCATTTAGATTTTGATAAGTTCTAAGAGGAAGTCTTTGCTCCACCCCGCTTTTAATTGTGTAGAACGGAGGGATTCTTTTCCACTATCTTTTTTCAATAAGTTGGGCGCCATTTTTTGTACGGTGGGAAAGTTTTCTGCCGCTAAACAACTATCCAAAAATTTTATATCCGTCGACCCTGAATCCTCATTAAAAAAATTTGGAATTTAAAAAAATGTGATTATATTTGCACCGGTTATTACTTGCTCTTTGACATTTTGAAAAGGATATAAAAAATATATCGCTTTAACTTTTATTCTGCACATACATCGAAATGTGGAAAATTTCAACACAGTGTGAATAATAAGTAAAAGCGGCTACACCAAGAGTGGATGTGGGTCGTTATACTTATTCGCTGTGTGGGTTTTCCACAACCTCGATGTATAATAAGTATAACACCCATTTCCACTTTTGGTTTTTTAGTGGAACAAGGAAAGAAATCACCATAAAAGTTAAAGGGACAAATTGCAGAAAACGTTTATTAAAAACTTCTGCAATAAATGGCAGTGAACAAAAAATCGCAGCAGGGGGTTGTTTTATAAGATTGGTTTGTGTTTGAAAACAG
>JAITSM010000099.1 GCA_031287815.1 Prevotellaceae bacterium | reverse complement strand
CACCCAAATGTCTTATGCGGTATTAGTCCGAATTTCTCCGGGTTATCCCACTGTTACAGGCATGTTGCTCACGCGTTACGCACCCTTGCGCCGGTCGCCGGCAAGTATTGCTACCCCCGATGCCCCTCGACTTGCATGTGTTAAGCCTGCCGCTAGCGTTCATCCTGAGCCAGGATCAAACTCTTCATTGTATATTTTTTATAATATCCTTTAGCTTGTCCTAACTGCTCTTTTTTGTTTATCCTCTTTAAAGAATTAACGCTCTACTCTTAGTACTCATAGTACTTGTCTTATCAATACGTCAATGATCTTGCTTCACTATCCCCCTCCATTTTTTAATCGAAAAGGGTTGCAAAGGTACAAACATTTTTTTATCCTGCAAAAGAATTTCTCGTCATTTTTCAATAGAACAAATAAACTTCTGTAAATCAAAACAAAAAATTTAAAAAAAACTTTTTTTCTTTAGCAATTCGAGTTATTGTATTATTTTAGCAGAAAATTTCTAATGTAATACATCTATAATGAGCAATGAAAAACTGATAATCATACCGACCTACAACGAAAAAGAGAATGTGGAACGCATTGTGCGCAAAGTAATGGCGCTGGACAGCGACTTCCACGTGCTCGTAATTGACGACGGCTCACCCGACGGCACAGCGCAAATCGTGAAAGCGCTGCAAGCCGGATTCCGGCATCGCCTGCATCTCATTGAACGCAACGGCAAACAAGGGCTGGGGACGGCCTACCTCACCGGATTCAAATGGGCGCTGGAACACGAGTATCAATACGTTTTTGAAATGGACGCCGATTTTTCACACAACCCCGACGACTTGCTTCGCCTGCACGAAGCCGCAGCCAACGGCGCCGACGTGGTCATCGGCTCGCGCTACAGCAACGGCATAAGCGTGGTGAACTGGCCGATAAGCCGCGTACTGATGTCGTATTTCGCTTCAAAATACGTGCGGTTCGTTTTAGGGATGAAAGTGTGTGACACCACAGCCGGCTTCATTTGTTACCGCCGCCGGATACTGGAAAAAATCGATCTGGATCATATCCACATGAAGGGATACGGATTCCAGATAGAAATGAAATACACCGCCTACAAATTAGACGGCAGGCTACAGGAAATACCCATTATCTTTATCGACCGGAAAGAGGGCACGTCGAAAATGAGCGGCGGGATTTTCGGCGAAGCATTCTGGGGCGTCATAAAATTGCGGTTCCGCACCATCAAACGTAAAACCGGAGCATGAAAACACATCTTACCAATGCCACTGTTATCAACGAAGGAAGGCGTTTCCTGGGGGGCGTGGTGATTGAGGGCGATACGATAAAAACGATATACGAGGGACGTCCCGAATTTCCGTTCGACGGCGAAACCATTGACGTGACAGGCAAATGGCTGCTGCCCGGCGTAATCGACGACCACGTGCATTTCCGCGAACCCGGCGCCACCGGAAAAGCCGACATCGCGTCGGAAAGCCGCGCGGCCGTGGCCGGCGGCGTGACGTCGTTCATGGACATGCCCAACAATAATCCGCCCGCCACAACCTTAGAACGGCTGGAGGCCAAATACGCCCGCGCCGCCGAGACTTCATTGGCCAACTATTCGTTTTACTTGGGCGCCGGCAACGACAACCTCGCGGAAATAAAAAAGATTAACCCGCAAACCATTTGCGGCGTAAAGGTTTTCATGGGTTCCTCTACCGGCAATATGCTGGTGGACGACGGCAAAGCGCTGGACGCTATTTTCGAACAGTCGCCGGTGCTGATCGCCGCGCACTGCGAAGACGAACTCGTCATAAAGAATAACCTGCAAAATGCCATCGACCGGCTCGGCGACGATATTCCGCCGGCCTGCCATGCGCTCATACGTAGCGAGCAGGCTTGTTTCCGCGCCACCGGAAAAGCAATTGATTTAGCCGTAAAATACAACAGCCGCTTGCACATATTGCACCTGAGCACGGCGCATGAAGTCCGCCATTTTCCGCAGGAAGAGCGCATCACCGCCGAAATATGCGTGCACCACCTCTGGTTTTCCGACGAAGATTACGAGCAATCGGGCAACCTCATCAAATGCAACCCCGCCATTAAAACGATCGACGACCGCGAGGCCTTGCGCAAAGCGGTGTTCAGCGGACAAATTGCGGTGGTGGGCTCCGACCACGCGCCCCATTTGCTGCAGGAAAAACAACAGCCCTATTTGCAGGCGCCGTCGGGCATTCCGATGATTCAACATACGCTGCCGGCCATGCTCGAATTGTGCCGCAGAAACTTCTTCACGCCCGAACTCACGGTAGCGCGCATGTGCCACGCCCCCGCCCGATTGTTCCACATCAGGAAACGCGGCTTTATTCGCGAAGGCTACTACGCCGACCTCGTGGTGGTTGACCCGGACGCGGCCTACACCGTAGGCAAAGAAAACATCTACTACAAATGCGGATGGTCGCCTTTTGAAGAGCAGCAATTCCACGCCAAAGTAACCCACACGTTTGTGAACGGGCACTTAGCCTACCACAACGGCCGGTTCAACACCTCACGCCAAGGGCAGCGGTTATATTTTGAGCGGTAAAAAAGAGGGACACTCTCGTTCTCCGCGTTTAGAGCTCTGTGTGGAAAGCCGGTGGAATGGATACTGTATACCTCGCACAGGGTTGCGGACGCGCAGGACGCACTGACAATCGTCAGATATTACACGAAACGT
>JAITSM010000084.1 GCA_031287815.1 Prevotellaceae bacterium | reverse complement strand
CGGGTAATCGGAAACGTAGGCGCACCAGTTAAATTGTGTAACTCCTGCGTCAAGCGTAACCGGCACGGTAAGCGTTGCGCTGTAATCACCGTTTGCCCCGTGTAGCCAGAATCCTTTATCGTTGCCGGGCTCAAGCGTAACGCTGCTTGCCGAAGTAGAACTCACGGTAGGGGTAGCAGCCACTAATGCGCGTGCCCAGTTACCCTCCGGCATATTATCTTCTACTTTGCGGTAATCCGCAAACACCCATACCTTGGTGTTGTGCCGGTAGGTACGTGCGCCTGTCCATTGCACACGGAATTTAATGACCGGCGAATTTGTATACGTTGCGCTGATACTTTCTACCTGTACGTTTTGTGCGCCTACTGCAACGCTTATCAGCATCGCGAAAAGAAAGAAAAGTTTTTTCATAAAATTAAATTTTTAAATTGTTGTTATTTTTGTAGCATCAGGGCTGTTTTGCAAACACAAACTAATTTTCATAAAACAACCCCTCGCTACGATTTTTTATTCGTTGCCAATTGATGTACAGTTTTTGTACACCCTTCCATTTTTTTGACTTCTGTTATCGCATTACAAAAAAATAAAAAGAAACGTGAACTGATACCGACTCTACCTAAGGTCTAGACAACCCGAAACACAAGCCGGTATCAATCCACGTTGACAGCGGCTTTTATTCTCAGTGTTTCCAAAAATGTCTAGTTCTAGATACTTGAACAAAAGCCATTGAAATATTATTCAACTTCGATAAAAAAGAACATCAATAACGGTGCAAATATATTACTTTATTTTTTAATTGCAACTATTTTTGAAAAAAATTTTACCCACGAGTTAAAAACTAAAAGTTAAAAGTTGGCTGGCGCTCTTTTAATGGAGAATTGAAAATTGAAAATGGAGAATTAGCTTGCGCCTCAAGAGACATTCTCCATTTTCCATTCTCCATTAAATAAGCCCGAAGGGTATTCATCCCCTTCACTCTTCCCCCTTTACGTCTTTCGCGCGCTGGACTTTTGCCGCGCCGCTGACGGAGAGGTCGGTGGCGGGCGTTCCGGTGTAATGGATGCGCGAGGCGCCGGATGCATGAATATCCAGGTAATTGTTGACGTGCAGGCCTATATTGCTGCTGCCCGAAAGCCTTACTTTTGCCGTGTCAACGGCAAAGCGGGCGGCATTGATTCTGGCAGCGCCGGATACTTTCAAATCCGTGCGGGAGGCCGCGCCCGAGAGGGTGGCCTTGCAGGCGCCGCTGAGGTTAAAGTGCACGCGTTCGGCTACTATATTCGCCGAGATATTCGACGCGCCGGACATATCGAACGCCGTATATTCGTTGTGGACCACTACGTCGAGGTGGCTTGCCCCACTGAGTTTGGCGGAAAATGCCTGCGCTTTCAGGGTATCGGTGCAGGTAAACCGTACCATTCCCGACAGGTGGAGCTGTTCCATGCTTTTCCAGTCCGCGCAGTAGAGATAGAGGCGGGCTTTGGCGCGCCTTTGTCGTATGGCCTTGTTTACATATATTTTCAAGCTGCCGCCGGTGGCTTTGGTTTGAATATGGGGCAACAGTTTTTCGGGCGCTTGAATGACGATATAATTGCTGTCGGAGGGGAGGGCGGTTACTTCAAAATTCCCTGCAATGCTGAGGTTTTGGAAGGGGGGCGCCGCCCGCTGTTCCGATGTGCCGGGAAAAGAATTTTCCAGAAACAGTTCCCGCGTAAAATCCGTGTTGCCGGAGACAAGGTAAATGCCGATGCCGGCCAGCGAGAACAGCGTAATCAGCCATACTACCGTTAAAATAAGCCCCAGCCGGATTTTGGTTTTAAATTTGAAAAATATTTTTGCCAGCAGGTATATCAACCCCACCAGCGGGAGGCAAACCAGCAAGGTCAGGAGTATCACCACGAGCCATGAGGGGATAAGTGTATAGTCCTGCAGGTAATCCGTTATATTCAGCCACCCCAGTTCGCCCATCATTACATTGCCGGTAAATAGCCCGAAAGGCAGTGTGATGAGCAATGTCAAAGCGACGAATGCTATTATTGCCAGCACAAAGCCAATAATAATGCGGCAGGTAATCACAAGGATTTTTCCCAGTACCCGCCCGAAATCGCCTTCATGGGCGGCTTTTGTGTAGGCAGGGTCATTTTTTGAGGAGGCAGGGGTAATCATTTCTTTGCGCATAATCATTTTTTCTTTCATGGTGCGCGCCGCCGGCATCGCTATCCACAAGGCAAGGTAGAGTAGCAGGGAAGCGGAAGCGGCGATATTAAAAAATGAATGTAGAAGATAGTCCTGAAGAAGGAAACAGCCTAACGCCATAGCAAATGCCAACCGGACAAATACCCGGTCGATAGTGAAATAGTTTCCCAACCCGCTGCATACGCCGCCAATCACGCGGTGGTCGATGTCTCGGAACAGCCGTTTGCGTTCCGGCTCCGGCGTTTTGAGTTGTTCCTGTACGGTGGAGGCTGTTTCTTCTTCGCCGCCGGCGATATCGTCGGCAGAGCCTACGGTGCCGATGACTTCGCTCACGGTCGCCAGCGTAATAATTTGCTCCGGCGACTGGATGCGCGCCGACAACAGTTCGGCAATGCGCACTTCGATATCTTCAATAATTTCGCGGCCGCTTTCCTTGCCGGAAAAAATGTTTTCTACGCGGTCTAAATAATTTTTCAGGCAACCGTATGCATCGTTGTCCAGGTTAAAAGCGATACCGCTAATGCTGACTTTTATGGTTGATTTCATAGTGTGATTATTTTTTTAGTGATTGGTTAGATTATTTGTTTTCATCGGAAACGGCCTGTTGCTGCTTGCTTAATGCCTCCAGCGACTGTTCCCGGATATGTTCAATGGAAGACACTATTTCCCTCCAGGAACTGTCCAGCTCCTGGAGCAATGCTTTTCCTTTTTCAGTCAGCGCATAATACTTGCGCGGCGGCCCCTGCGAGGATTCTTCCCACCGGTAGGCGAGCCATCCCTGGTTTTTCTGCCGCATCAGCAGGGGGTAAAGCGTTCCTTCGACTACTATCATCTGCGCCTTTTTCAATTCGGCTATAATCTCCGAAGCATACGCATCATGCCGCGAAAGTATCAGAAGAATGCAGTATTCCAGAATACCTTTGCGCATTTGCGCTTTATTATTGTCTAATGTAACTGTTTCCATATTTTACTAATTATAAATTGCATTTTTGGGGTGCTCACCGTGCATTTTTGATGTTCTCGGCGGTGGCCGGCTCGCCGCGCATTTCCAGTTTTTCCGCTACGGTACGGGCGGCCGGCACAGCAATCCATAAGATAATGTACAACCAAAAACCTATACCGCCGAAAATAAGCAACACTAAAAAAATGATCCGCACCAGCGTAGTATCCAAATCAAAAAATGCCGCCACGCCGCTGCATACACCGCCAATCGTCCGGTTATCGGGGTCGCGGTAGAGGCGTTTGCGCGACCGGCGAGGGGTATATTGCGTTTGTTCGTACTCTCTTGCGCCTTCGGGTTCTCCCAATTGTGCGATGACGATGTTTACCATAGCGCCATTCACGCTTTGCATTTCATTGCACAGGCGTTCCTGAAGAATTTCCGCCACACGAAATTCTATTTCTTCCATGATTTCTTCGGCGTCCTTCGGATGGGCGATGGTTGCTTTAAAATTATCCAAATAGTTTTGCAATTTTACAAAAGCGTCTTCATCTATCATGAAGCTTTTACCGCCAATGTTTGCTGTAATTACTTTTTTCATCGTTTAAAAAATCAAGTATAAATTTGACACGGCAAAGATAAGTAAACTTTCAATACCATGTATCGCATAGTATTGAATTTTTTTATTTCTTTTTGATAATGAGGTGGGAAATTTTTCGTTGTGAAATAAAAAATAATGAAAAAAATATTTGCAATTAAAAAATAAAGTAATATATTTGCAGCGTTCTTTGACGTATTGAAAAGGATATTCTAAAAAGATATCGCTTTAACTTTTATTCTGCGCTAATCGGAATCTGGTAAATTTCAACAATGTCTGAATGTAAGTTAGAGCAACCTCGCCAAGAGTGGATAGGGGTTGTAATACTTATAGACATTGTGGGTTGCCAGAACCTCGATTAGTAATATGTATTACGCCTCTTTCCACTCTTGTTTTTTTAGTGGAAAGGGAAAGAAGTAGCAGAAAACAAATGGCAGAAAAGGTCTATTAAAACTTTCTGCAATAATTGGCAGTGAATCAAAAATCGCAGCAGGGGGTTGTTTTATATATAGATAAGTTTGTGTTTGAAAACAACCCTGAAGCTGCGAAAAATAATAATTAACTTTTAAAAAAACATTTTTATGAAAACAAAACTTTTCTTTTTTGCAATGCTTGTAAGCGTAGCAGCAAGTGCACAGGTAACGCATGTGGAGCCTGTTAGTGCAACTTACACGAGCCAGACCGTGTCTTTCCGCGTATGGTGGAACGCCGACTCACGAGATGCCACGCACCTTTCCAAAGTATGGGTGTGGGTAGATTACATTCAAATCAATAGCAACAACACCACTTCGGGCAATTCGTGGACACGCGCCACTGCGGGAACGGTTTCCGGCGGCATAACTTCTTATGACGGCAGCAACCGGAACGGTTTCTGGCTGGTAGGTAATGCAACTACTAACTACAGCGCCACACTTACCGTGCAACTAACTAATGTCCCTGCTAAATTCAATTGGTGCGCCTACGTTTCCGACTATCCGCCGAACATAACAGTAAATAACGGAACTTATACTTTCAGAGGTACGCCGCCGTTTATATTGACTGCTTCAGGAGGAGCAACTCAAACGGTAAGCGGAACAACACTTGCCGCTTCGGCATTGACCATTACGCCTACCACTATAAGAGATAGAACAGAATGTCCAGGCGTTTTTTGTCCTTACCAGAGGAGCGACTTATATATTGATGCTACGCACCTTTGCCTGCAACGCACCAGCGGCGCACAAAATTGGGAAGCGTGGATACAAGATAATAGAGATGACAAATATTACAGGATTGTCTTGATGCCGGATAACAAGTGGTGGTTGGCGCAGAATGTGAAATATGCAAGTGTTGGTTCTGCTGTTAGCGGTTGTACGGAAGATGAATGTGGAAGAAGTTATACATGGGCGCAAGTGTATGCTTCTTATGCCGGCGGGTCAAGTAGCTCTACCGGCAATGTACAAGGTATATGCCCACCCGGATGGCTATTGCCGGTTACTGGTGATTTTGATAACATGACCAAAGATATGGGATCGGATGCCACCATCTGTCAATATCTACGATCCAAGACGTCCAGTTGTTCACCTCGACTAGATTATTATGGATTCGCAAATGAAAAAACGGTAGCTAATGGCACGAAACTTGCCCTCGGTGATTCATGGTACGCTAATGACTCAAACCGAGAAGATGCGTTATATGTAGATATTGACCATGCAGGGAACGTGCTAACATGCGACCTCATATACAAGCACACGAGCCCACCGACGCAACGCGCTTCAGTTCGTTGTTTCCGCCAGCTGTAATTTCCATCAAAAAAAACATTCCGTTGTTAGCATCTAACAACGGAATGTTTTTAACTGTTCAGGAAAAAATTATCGACTTACTCGTTGCGGCTCGCCTAATTTGTCCATAGCGCAACGGAAGCCGATGTCTACCGCCGAACGGTCTTCATCCAGGTAACGGCGCGTGCCGGGACTTAGCCAATAGGCGCGGTCAAGGAACGAACCGCCTTTGTATACGCGCGCTTTGTCGCTGATGAGCGTGCTCATGCCCCGATGCCCTCGTCCAACGCCCTGGTCGTACATGCGGGTGGAGTTGGCGTTGCTCTCCGGCGAGGTTTCGCTGTTTTCTTCGTAATTTATGGATGATAGCACATCGCCGTCTTTATAATTCCGGAGGTCGCCCATTTGGTAGTTATACCGTTCGTCGCCCAAATAACCTACCGTATCGCGGCGCATGCGTCCTAAGGAGTCTTTGGGTAAAAGATTTCCGTTTTCGTCGCGTGCATATTCCGTAAATACATTGCCACGGAAGGGGCGGAACTCTTCCAGCTCTTCAAAGGATAACGGACGGTACACGTCGGCCACCCATTCATTGACATTTCCGGCCATGCAATACAACCCGTAATCGTTGGGATAGAACGAACGTACCGGCGCCGTGAGCGCATAGCCGTCGTTCAAATGCCCTGCCACGCCCATCAGGTCGCCGCGCCCGCGGTGGAAATTAGCTAAGAATTTACCGCGCGAACCTTTTTCAGCGCTACGAACCGAGGTGCCGCTCCAGGGATAAACACGGCGTTCTACCACGCGTTCATCATAGGTAGAGCCGATTTGCGCTACTGCGGCATATTCCCATTCCGCTTCCGTCGGGAGGCGGTAATTGGGAAACAGGATACCGTCGTCAAACGTTACACGGCGCGTAGCCTTCGGGTCGGATTTGGAATAGTCGCGGAGGTTGCGGTCTACGATGCCCTGGTATTGCCCCATAAGGTAAGCATCCGTATTGAAACTGTTGGAGTCTTTTTGGTCGGCGACGTTCCGTTTTAAAA
>JAITSM010000060.1 GCA_031287815.1 Prevotellaceae bacterium | reverse complement strand
GAGACTACAAAGGAAAGGTGTCCTTTAAATTTAATATCGCAAGAAAATAATAGTTGGCAGTTGGCAGTAGGCAGTGGCTGGCGCCGGAGGGCAGTAGACAGTTTTCAGTAGCAGTAGGCAGTGGCTGGCGCCGGAGTAGTTAAAAACTAAAAGTGAAAAATAGCCGCCCGGGGGAAACGGGCGGCTTTGCTTTATGTATGAAGTAGGAGGTAGGAGGTATGAGGTATGAGGTATGAGGTATGAGGTATGAGGTGGCTGGCGCAAGCTAATTCATACATCATACTTCATACATCATACATTGATGAATCTTCAACCTTAAATTATAAAAGTGTTTATACGATGCCCTGGTCGTACATGGCTTTGGCTACTTTCAGGAACCCGGCAATGTTCGCGCCTTTGACGTAGTTGATGTAGCCGTCGTCGCCGGCGCCGTGTTTTACGCATGCTTCGTGGATGTCCTGCATGATTGTTTTCAGGCGGGCGTCCACTTCTTCGGTCTTCCAGCTGATGTGCATGGCGTTTTGCGTCATTTCCAAACCCGACGTGGCCACGCCGCCGGCGTTCACCGCCTTGCCGGGCGCAAACAGTATGCGGGCTTTGACAAATTCATTGATCGCTTCCGGCGTGCATCCCATGTTGGACACTTCGGCTACGCAGGCTACGCCGTTTTGTATTAACAGCCTTGCATCGTCGCCGTTCAATTCGTTCTGGATAGCGCAGGGCAGCGCAATGTCGGTTTTTACTTCCCATGGTTTTTTTCCGGGAATGAATTTCGCGCCGGCGAATTTCTTGGCATACGGCGCCACAATGTCGTTATTGGAGCTGCGCAGTTCCAGGAGGTAGTCTATTTTCTCCTTATTCAATCCGGCTTCGTCGTAAATATATCCGTCGGGGCCGGAGATGGTAACCACTTTCGCGCCGAGTTCGGTGGCTTTCAAAGCCGCGCCCCAGGCCACATTGCCGAAGCCCGAGAGGGCAATGGTTTTTCCTTTGATGTGGAGATTTTTCGCTTTCAGCATGTGCTCTACAAAATAGATGCCGCCAAACCCGGTAGCTTCCGGGCGAATGAGCGAGCCGCCCCAGGTGAGGTTTTTGCCGGTGAGCACGCCGGTATTTTCGCGCGCCAGCTTCCGGTACATGCCGTACAGGTAGCCGATTTCGCGGGTGCCTACGCCGATATCCCCTGCCGGTACGTCGGTATCCGGGCCTATGTGCCGCCACAGTTCCACCATGAACGCCTGGCAGAAACGCATGATTTCGGAATCCGTTTTTCCTTTCGGGTCAAAATCCGAGCCGCCTTTGCCACCGCCCATAGGAAGCGTGGTCAAAGCATTTTTGAAGGTCTGTTCAAACCCCAAAAACTTCAGCGTCGAGGGCGTTACGGCCGGGTGAAAACGCAACCCGCCCTTGTAGGGGCCAATCGCATTATTGAACTGTACGCGGTAGCCCAGGTTGATTTGTACCTTCCCGGCGTCGTCTTGCCATACGACTTTGAACGTAAACATGCGGTCGGGCTCTACCATCCGTTCAAGAATACGGTATTTGAAAAATTCGGGGTGTTGTTCATACACGCCTTCCACCGATTCCAGTACTTCTCGTACCGCTTGCAGGTACTCCTTTTCATGGCCGTACGTCTTTTCAAGATAGGCCATAATTTCTTGTGTCTTCATATTGATGAGTTAATTTGGTTAGTAGTTAAAAGTAGTTAGTAGTAGTTAAAAGTAGTTAGTGTGGAGTTAAGAATTAAGAGCTGGCTGGCACCAGCGTCCAGTAGGCAGTTTTTAGTAGGCAGTAGGCAGTCATTCATAACTCATAATTCATAACTCATAATTCAAATACCTAGTTTTCCCAAGTGGTTCCGCTGTGCAGCAGGTCGTCTACATTTTTTATGGTAGCGGTGGCCTGTATGGCGAGCACCTGGTCGCGGACACTGTCGTCATAGGTTTTGTCGCTCACGGCGCGGATAACCCCTATGGCTACGGGGAAATCCGGCGCTTGCATGTTAATAAGCATCATGTGTATGCCCGGATTGGTTTCCTGTGCATTGTGCACCAATATATCTTTTTCCGTGATGCCTTTTTCGCCGATACGCACGACTTTCAATTGCAGCCCTTCAAGCATGAGCCCCTTGTCGCGGTTGATGCCGAAAATCATCGGCTCGCCATGCCGGAGGACAATCGTGTGTTCTTCGCGTATGGCTTTGTTGGTAACATTGGCATACGTGCCGTCGTTAAAGATAACGCAGTTTTGCAGTATCTCCGTAACCGCCGTGCCGTCGTGCTTTGCGGAAGCGATCATGATTTCGCCCGTCAGTTTCATATCCACATCCAGCGTCCGGGCGAAGAACGTGCCGCGCGCGCCCAGCACCAGTTCGCCGGGGTTGAATGGATGCTCCACCGTTCCGTAAGGGGAGGTTTTGGTTACTTTTCCCATCTTCGACGTGGGCGAGTATTGCCCTTTGGTCAATCCGTAAATCTGGTTGTTGTGCAATAAAATATTTATATCAATATTGCGCCGTATCGCATGGATAAAGTGGTTCCCGCCGATAGCCAGTGCGTCGCCGTCGCCGGAAATTTGCCATACGGTCAGGGTCGGATTGGCGACTTTCACGCCGGTAGCAATGGCCGCCGCGCGCCCGTGAATGCCATGAAAGCCGTAGGTGTCCATATAGTACGGAAAGCGCGAAGCGCAGCCGATGCCGGATACAAAAACAAAACGTTCCTTAGAATAACCCAGCGTCTCGCAAATTTCGGGAAAGGCGCGCTGCACGGCGGAAAGTATGGGATAGTTGCCGCAGCCCGGGCACCATTTCACTTCCTGGTTACTTTTAAAATCCTGTGGGGTATAGCTCATAGTTGATAATTGAAAATTATAAGTAGCAATTCATACATCATACTTCATACATCATACTTCATAACTCGTTCACCGCATTTATGATTTCCGCTACCATGAACGGTTGCCCCTGCACCTTGTTGTGCTGGCGGTAACAAAATTCCTGGTGCCGGCTGCGAAGGTAATCGGCAAACTGCCCATTGTTCAGCTCGCACACGAGAATGGTTTTAAATTTTCTGAATACTTCGGCGGTGTTTTTCGGCAGGGGGTGGATGTAATCGAAATGCGCCAGCCCTATCCGCCTGTCCCCGCCCTGCAGTTGCTTGGCGGCGCTGTAGAGGTGCCCGAACGTTCCGCCCCAGCCCACCAGCAGGACGTCGCCTTCCTGTTCGCCGATGACTTCCAGCGGCGGAATAAAATCGGCTACCTTTGCCACCTTTTCGGCGCGTTCCCGCACCATTCGTTCATGCACCAGCGGGTCGCTGGAAACATGCCCGTCGTTGTCTTTTTCCAGCCCGCCGATACGGTGCATCAATCCGGGCGTGCCCGGCAAAGCCCAGCGGCGCGCCAGTCGTTTTTCATCGCGGCGGAATGGAAAGTAAGGCGCTTCCTTTTCGGCCACAAGCGGCGGGACAATGGCGGGATAATCTTTCATCCGGGGGATGCGCCAGGGCTCCGAGCCGTTGCCGATAAATCCTTCGGAGAGGAGCAATACCGGCATCATGTGTTCCATCGCCAGCTTCGCCGCCCAGAAAGCTGCATCGAAGCAATGCGACGGCGAATGGGATGCCATAATCACCATAGGGCACTCGCCGTTGCGCCCATACAGCGCCTGCAACAGGTCGGTCTGTTCCGTCTTCGTGGGAATACCGGTAGACGGGCCGCTGCGCTGCACATCGACGACGACTAACGGCAGTTCCGTAATTACCGCCAACCCCAGCGCTTCACTTTTGAGCGACAATCCGGGGCCGGAAGTAGTAGTAACGGCCAGGTTGCCGGCAAAGGCCGCCCCGATGGCCGTGCAGATGCCGGCGATTTCATCTTCGCATTGCAGGGTTTTTACGCCAAGATCTTTGCGTGCGGCGAGTTCTTCCAGGATACTCGTTGCCGGCGTAATGGGATAAGACCCGCAAAACAGCGGCCGCCCTGATTTTTCGGAAGCGGCAATAAATCCCCACGCCGTCGCCTGGTTGCCGTTAATGTTGCGGTATGTGCCTTTGGGGTATTTGGCGGGCTTTACGTTGTAGGTATTGTGAATGGCCTGTATATTTCCCGCGTAGTTAAACCCGTCTTGCAGCACCTTGTTGTTGGCGGCAATCAGTTCGGGTTTCTTGGCGAATTTTTTCTCAAAATAGTTGAACGTCGTTTGCAGCGGGCGATGGAAGAGGTAAAAGCAAATGCCCAGCGCAAACATATTTTTGCAGCGTACAATGGCTTTAGCGTCCAGCCCGCTGTCTTTTAAACTTTCTTTGGTCAGTGAAGTAATAGGCGCATAAATAACGGTGCGGTCTTCCAGCCCCAGCTCCTTGACGGGCTCGTTGGTGGTAAAGCCGGCGCGGGCGATACGTTTTTCTTCAAACGCGTCGGCGTCTACGATAACAGTCGCTGTCGGTTTTGTCCGGTTGGCATTTGCCCGCAGCGCTGCGGGATTCATCGCCACCAGCACATCGCACAGGTCGCCGGGCGTATGCACGTCGCCGCTGCCGATATGTATCTGGAAGCCGGAAACGCCGGCTATCGTATCCTGCGGCGCGCGGATTTCGGCAGGAAAATCGGGAAATGTAGAAAATTCATTACCCAGCAATGCGGCTGCGTCGGCAAACAGCGTGCCGGTTAATTGCATTCCATCGCCGCTATCGCCGCTGAAACGAATGACAACATCTTTTATATCTACAATCTTATGAGGCATGGTAAGAGATTTACGGATTTTGGATTTACAAATTTACGGATTTGCGGATTTTTTTGTTTTAGTTTTTTTTAATTCAGAGTACAAAGGTAAGAATTTTTATAATTCTGTACACTTTTTTAGAAAATCTTTGAAAAGGGAAAGAGAAAAGGTCGTTTCCGTTCACAGGCATGTCTCTCCGGATTTTGTTTTGTTTCCGAAATGCACTATATTTGCAGCATAATAGAAATAAAACAAGCAATGACCTTTTTGGAGTTTAAGGAAAAAATGTTCCATTTAGCCTGCTTCCATATCTACCAGGTATATGCATGGCAACCGGATTTTGACCGGAACAACCTGTCCCGCTGGATACGGAAAGGGTATATTATCCGGTTACGGCAGGGATATTTTGCTTTTCCGGAATACAAGAACATGCCGGATTATTCCCTCTATTTTGCCAACCGGATTTACCGCCCGTCTTACATTAGCCTGCATACCGCATTGGCTTTTTACGGCATGATACCGGAAGCGGTGGTGCAAATTACCAGCGTAGCGTCCCTGAAAACGGCGTCCTTTCGCAATGATTTCGGCGAATATTCCTACAAGAATGTTAAAGAGAACCTGCTATTCGGGTACGAACGAAAGCCAATGGCCGGCAACCGCACTATACAGTTTGCCACGCCCGAAAAGGCGCTGCTCGATTTGCTCTATCTTTACCCGTTCTACGATAGCGGGCAGGAATTGGAAAAATTGCGCCTGGATGAAAATTTCCTGCATGATGATTTAAACAAGGAGTTGTTGATGGATTATTGCGCCAGGTTTCAAAACAAAGCGCTTGCCCGCAGGATAAAGTTACTTTTTAAAGCCTACGATTTATGATACGGATGGAACATATAAGGAATTATTTCCCGGCTCAAATCCGGGGAAATGCTATTTTCGATAAATACATGCTAAAGGAGTATTTGCTATTGATGATGCTGGATTACCTTTCTGCTACGCCGTATAGCCAAAAAATGGCTTTTATCGGTGGAACGAGCCTGCGTTTGGTGAAAGGGATTGACCGGTTTTCCGAAGATTTGGATTTTGACTGCAAGGGCTTGTCAAAAGAGGAATTTATCGAAATGACCGACGGCGTTATCCGGTTTTTAAAGCGCTTCGGAGTACGGGTAGAAGCAAAAGATAAAGATAATGCAAGGTTGACGGCTTTCAGGCGCAATATATATTTCCCGGAACTGTTGTTTGATTTGGGACTGAGCGGGCATAAGGAAGAACGTTTTTTGATAAAGCTCGAAACCCAAGACCAGGGGATTGCTTATACGCCGGTTATCGCAAATATCCAAAGCTGCGGATTCTTTTTTCCCTTTCCCGTTCCCTCCGACGGGATACTGTGCAGCATGAAGGCGGCAGCCATGTTAGCCCGCTCCAAAGGGCGTGATTTTTATGACCTGATGTTTTTATTGGCGCAAACCAAACCGGATTACGAATTCCTGGCCAGGCGTTGCGGAATACCACATCTGGAAGCGTTCAAACAAGCGGTAGCCGGACTGCTGGAAAAAACCGATTTAAAAAAGAAACAAAAGGATTTTGAACACTTGCTGTTCAACAAAACAAACAGTGGAAAAATTTTGCGGTTTGGAGAATTTGTAAATTTATTAACGGAATAACGGCTACACCTCCTGCATTAGGCACGATGCCGGAAAGAAAAAAAATTCTCAAAAATATTTGCAATTAAAAAATAAAGTAATATATTTGCAGCGGTTATTATGTGCTCTTTGACATTTTGAATTTGATATAAAAAAAATATATCGCTTTAACTTTTGTTTTGCATGCGGCTTGAAACGTCGAAAATTTCTACACAGTATGAAAAATAAGTGAAAGCGACCACACCTTGAGTGGGTGTGGGCCGTTATACTTATTTACTGTGTGGGTTTCGACGACCTCGAGCCGTAATAAGGATAGCGCCCATATCCACTCTTGGTTTTTTTAATGAAATAGGAGAAGAAGCAAGGTAAAAGTTGAAGAAACAAATTGCAGAAAAGGCTTCTTAAAAACTTCTGCAATGATTGGCAGTGAATAAAAAATTGCAGCAAGGGGTTGTTTTGGTTGATAAAGTTTGTGTTTGCAAAATAACCCCAAGGCTGCAAAAAATAATAACAATTTTAAAATTTACTTTTATGAAAAAAATTCTTCTTCTTCTTGCGAGCTTGTTGCTGGTAGCGGCAGGTTGCGCTACGCAAAAAACAACCGCATCGAATGCGGAAAGTATTCCTGTATACTACACAGGCAATGACGAGCCGGCGGCAGTGGGCGTATCCCGGTATAATGAACAATTTTAAAAAACAATTATGAAACAATTATCAAAACAAAATTCCCCCTTTGAGGGATTCAGGGGGCTTCTTCTCCTTCTTCTTTGGGGAGTGGGGGGCTTGCCTGCCGCCTTTGCGCAAGCTGCCGTTACGCCGCTCAGCGTAGACTATGACCACCACGAGGTAACTTTCCGCGTGGCATGGTCGGGAACTGTCGCTCCCAACCGCGTGTGGGTATGGGTGGATTTGTGCCCGGTGGCGGGAACTTCGCCGGGAACATTTGCCAAAGCCGTTATCAGCGGGGCTACGGCTACCGCCGGCAGCATTGACCCGGCTTCGCTAAACGGGCGTGGCTTTTATGTAACCGCTAACCCCTCGACCGTTACCGCCACTCTGAGCAACGCCACCGGGCAATTCAACTGGTGCGCCTACGGCAGCGACTTCCCGCCCAACGCGAAAGCCAACAGCAGCGGAGGCTATGACTTGAAAGGCACGCCGCCGTTTATGATTACCACTACCACAGGTTCGGAGGCAGTAAACGCCTACACTTATTCCGGCGGTACTATTACCGCGCTCACCGACGCTACCGGCTGTCCGGGCGTGTTGTGTGGAAAGGACGGCGACGCTGCGGGGATGTTGAACTGTTGCGTTACCGGAACGACTAATTGCAACGGGACGTGTAAAACGAACAGAACATATACAACTAATGACGGTACGTGCACTGGGGCATGCAATACTGCATATGTACAATTACGCGACCAATGCGGTTTGCTGTTGAACACCAGAAATGGTACCTACACAACTGCTAGCTGCCTAACGGGGTGCTCTGCCACCTATAATGCACTCTGCATGTCCCAAAACCCCCAGGGTGAGTTAGACGACAGTGAGTGCGCCGCTGCTTGCGCCAACGCCGGCTTCAAGTACTACAACACCAGACGCGCTATCACCCAATGGAGCTGTTATTGCTGTAATTAACACCAAACACCATGTAAAATAGAATCAAAATAACCCATGAATTAACAGCGTTTTTACCCCAACGCTCCCCTTATTGCGCCTTGCACCCCCTAAGGCTTCATCGCGCAAGCATGAGAAACTAAAACGTTCTTTGCATACCACGCAGGGGCAAAATAAATATAGCCCCTGTTCTTCCCCGTTCAATAGAACACATTACAAATATATTGAACGGTTAAGGTGCCTCAAGCACACATGGAATACTAAGGAGCTATAATTCTCTGGGTGCACAGGCACCTTTTATATTAAAGCGATGACAAAAATACAAAAAAATATGAAACTAAAACTGATAAGGCTAAAAATACAGCTGCTTTTGCTGCGGGTAACGGCGGAAGCAAGCATGCCGCTGTGGTTGCAATTAT
>JAITSM010000207.1 GCA_031287815.1 Prevotellaceae bacterium | reverse complement strand
GTGAGTACTTTTTCTCCCACAGATTTACACAGATTTTTTTTAGATTACACAGATTAAATCTGTGTAATCTGTTATAATCTGAGAAAATCTGTGGGTGAAATAATTCATAATTCATAATTCATAATTCATATGGTTCCCGTCCGGGCGGGCGTGTGATGACCACCCGCCCGGGCGTGTTCCATACTTTACTTTATTCTTCATTTTCCATTCTTTTTGTCCCACCAGAGGCGGATGCCGCCGGTGTCTTTTCCGCCGATCATCTGTACGGCTTTGGCTACTTCGGCGGCGTTGTTGGCGTATTCGGGGGCGGGGAATACGAGGCGGCGTATCTGGATGTTCGAGTCGATGGTTCCGCCGCTGTTATTGGTTACTACCGGCAGTATTTTCGGGTAGCCGGTGCGTCGGAATTCGCTCCATGCCTCCTGTCCGTCGGGGTAAACAGCCAGCCATTTCTGGGTGATAATGCGTTCGAGCTGTTTTTCTTTTGTGGCGGCGTCCTCCCATTTGATGGTGATGGCGGTGGTGGGTTGTGCGCCGTGTCTTAGCGCCTTGTCGTCAAAGGCTACCGGGGTGGATGCGCTGTCGGCGCTGTAGGCGGGGGCAGCGGCAGCGACGCCCCATTGTTCAAAGGAGGCGGCGATACCCTGGTTATAGAGGCTGCCGGCCGCGCCGTCCATATTCCAGCCGCGTATGGCGCCTTCCGCGCGGAGGAAGTAGACTTCGGCGGCGGCCATCCATACTACCGGCGCGCTTTCGCTGGTGAGGGCTGCTACTTTGGGGGCGGACATCGGCTTGAGGGTGGTCTGGTTGACATTGGGTATGCCGTGCCGTACGCCGTGGAACCCGCCGCCGGTAATGTTGGCTTCGGTGAAGTATTTGCCCTGCCGCGGGTCGTGGTAGCCGGACTGGAACATTTCGATGCTGGCGTTCATCCGGCAGTTATCGTAGGTGTAGGTTGTTACATACAGGGGGTTGAAAATGTCTACGCCGAGGCTTGTTTTTACGCCCGCGTTGTGGCTGTTCAGGGACAGCAGCATTCCGCTTGTTACCGCTTCTTCGGCATATTGTTTTGCCAGCGCGGGTTCCACGTAGGCTATCCGCATTGCCAGCCGCAGCTTGAGGGAATTGGCCAGGCGCAGCCATTTGGACATGTCTCCGCCGTATACAAGGTCGAACTTGCCGAGCGGCCTTGCCGAAGGGTTGGCGGCTACAAATTCGGCGAGGGTCTTGATTGCCGCGTCGAGGTCTTCAAAGAAGGATTTGTAGATTTCCTCCTGTGTGTCGTAGGGCGTGGTCAGCGAGTTGGTGGTGCCGAAACGCAGGTAGGGCAGGGGGCCGTACATATCGGTAATGCGGTGCATCGCCATCACTTTAATTATTTGCGCTACGGAGAACGCCACGGGGTCGGCGGTTTCCGCCTGTTGTTTTACGCCGTACCATTGCGGCATTACTTTCCGGAAGGCGACTTTAAAGGCCGTTTCCGTCCAGTCGGAAAAATAGAGGTTATACGTGGTGCCGTTGTTGCAGCCGTTCCAGGATTCTATCCCCGCCAGGTAGCCGGAATAAATGTCGCCCACCAGGTTCTGGGCGCGTTGAAATTCATTGGCGCCGTTATCGCTGGTCGGCACGACGTCGGCTTGCATCTTTTGTATAAACCCGCCGGTACCCAGGTTGTCGTACTGCAACGCTTCCGCGCCGGCTTTGCTTTTGTCGGTATTATACCCGTCATAATTGCCCGTGCAGGAAAACAGCATGCATGCACTTGCGAGCATAAGCCCCCTTAATCCCCCGAAGGGGGAATTTTGTGTGGAGCGCATGCGCTTCGTTCCCCCTTTGGGGGGTAGGGGGCTTGTTTGTTTTGATGTTATTTTTGTTTTCATAATTATTTTATTATTCATTATTCCCCCTTCGGGGGTCAGGGGGCTTTAAAAATGTAGTTTAACATTAAATCCTACGCTTCGGAGGCTGGGCTGCATGAAGTAATCCAGCCCCTGGTAGTAGGTAGCCGTCGAGGGCGTGAGTTCGGGGTCGAAGGGCGCCTTGCAGTAAATCATCCAAAGGTTGCCGGCGGTCAGCGCTACCGAGAGCCCTGCGATTTTATCATGGAAGAATTTGCCGGGAAAGGTATAGCCGAGCGACACTTCTTTCAGCCGCACGTTCGTGGCGCTGTAAATGTATTCCGAGAGCACGCCGGTGGTCCCGCCGCCGGTAACCCTGTAGTATTTCTCGGGGTCGAGCATCCCGCCGTTTACCGGCACGCCGTCGCTGTCGCGCGCCGCCGCCGACTGCTCCGACACGCCGAAGCGGTCCATGATGGCCTGCGTGACGGAAACGCCTATGCCGCCTACACGTGCCGCAATAAGGAAGCCCAGCGAAAAGTTCCGGTAAGTGATGGTATTGTTCCAGCCGAGATTAAACGCGGGCATCACCGTGCCTGCCTTCACCCAGTGTTTCGGGTCGGAAGCGATGGTGCCCATGTTGGCGTCCACTTTCGTGTAGCCTGCCTCGTCCTTTTTCAGCGTCGAGACGTAGATATCGCCCATCGTACCGCCCTTTTTCAGCGCCATGCGGTAAGAGCCCATTTCGCTTGGCACGAAGACATCCTGGGTTACCAGCGTGCCTGTCGAGGGGTCGAGCGTTCCCGGCGGCACGAGCTCTTTAATCTCATTCCTGTTCATTGCGTAGGTCAGCGTCGACGTCCATTGTACCTTGCCGAACGTATCGTTGTAGGACAGCATGGCTTCCAGCCCCCAGTTGTTCACCTTCCCGCCATTGATATAAAAGGTCGTGTAGCCCGTACTCGCCGCCGGCTCCAGTGAAAACAGCTGGTTGTAGGTATTGGAATTGTAGTAGGTCAAATCGGCCTGCAACCGCGCATCGAAGAGCCGGATATTCATGCCCGCTTCAAACGACTTGGTCTTTTCGGGCGTCAGCCCGGTGGCCGGCAGGAAGCTCCGGTTGATAAACATCCCGTCCTGCACGCCGTAGCCCGCTTTGGTAATGTAGGGCTGCGGCGCATTCCCCACTTCGCTGTAGGATATGCGTACTTTGAAGAAAGATATTCGGGCGCTCCTCAAGTCCGCCATTTCGCTAATCACCCCCGACAAACCGATGGAAGGATAGAAGTAGCTGCCCTGCCCGGCGCCGGCTAACTGCGAAGGCCAGTCCACGCGGCCGGTAAGGTTCAGGAAGAGCATGCTCCTGTAGCCCGCTTCTGCCGTAGCGTAAACCGACTGGGTCTGGATATGGTGGTCGGCTTCCTGCTGTCTCGACTCTGCATGGTTTTTCAAGATATTGCTTACGTGAAACAGGTTGGGCACTCTGGCCAGGTGCCCTTCATAGCCGACCAGGTAAGTCTGCGAATCGTTGATCGAGGCGCCGAGGTTGGCTTGCAGGTTCCAGTCGCCGAATTGCTTGTTGGCGCTCGCCAGCACATCGCCGAACAGGTTCCGGTCGGAGGTGTGGTGAAGCAAATAATTGCCGCAGTCGGAGGCAAACAGCGAGGCGGTAGAAGCCCACAGCTTGCGCGTAAACCGCCGCTCGTTGTTGTCCAGCCGCACGCGCCCCGCCACGCTGAGCCAGTCCGTTATCCGGTACTGAAGGCTTGCGCTGGCGATAAAGCGGTTTTTATTGTTCTCGAACGCCTCGCGGTTGATAATCCAGTAAGGGTTCTGCATGCCGAATTCCATGACGCCGTAAGGCCAGTATTGCGTCTTGAAATAACGGTCGGCGTCGTAGCGTTCGAACGCCTGGTATTTGGCCATATCGTCGCCGCGCGGGAAAAGGTAAACAGGAATCAAGGGGTTATGGTACTGTCCCTGTATCACCCTGTTTTTATCGTACTGGTTGATGTAGCGCAGGCTCAAATCCAGTGTTAGTTTATCCTTCACCAGCTCCGAAGAGGTATTTGCCGTAAGGTTGATACGGTTGTATTTATTGTTCGGGATAATCCCTTCCGCCGTTACGTACGCGCCGGAGACATATATCTTGTGCCGTTCCGTGCCGGCCGACACGCTGATGCTGTTGGTTTCGTTATAGCCGGTCTGGAAGAAGTCCTTCGGTTCATACGTCGAGGGATAATGGAGTTTCGGCCCCCAGCTGTAAAAGTCGCCGATAGCGGAGCCGTAGCGGTTTTGGAACTGCGGCATCACAAAAGGGCTGAGGAATTGCGTGCTGTTCGAGTAGGATATTCTCGGCCGGCCTTCCACGCCTTTTTTGGTGGTAATGATGATTACGCCGTTCGAGCCGCCGCTGCCGTAAAGCGCCGCCGCCGCCGCGCCGGTCAGCACCGAGATGTCTTCTATATCTTCGGGGTTGAGGTCGGCGATGCCGTCGCTGTCGCCGCCGTCGGGGGTTTCATATACGCCGCTGGGCTGGGTGGTTTGCAGGTTCGGCAGGGGAATGCCGTCCAAAGCATACATGGCGTTGTTTGCGCCAAAGAGCGACTTGGTGCCGCGCATCACCACGCGCGAGGAGCCGCCGATACCGGAGGCGCTGCTGTTGATTTGCACGCCCGCTACTTTTCCCGCCAGGTTTTTTACAAAGCTTGCATCATTAACTACCGATACGATGGCGGCGGGCACTTTTTGCACATTGTAGCTAAGCGCCTTTTCCGTGCGCCGGATGCCGAGCGCCGTGACCACCACTTCCTCGAGCGTGGCGGTTGTTTCTTCCAGCGCCACGTGGTATACCGTCCGGCCGTCTACCTTAACCTCTACCGTATTATAGCCAAGGTAGGAAAACACCAGCGTTTCCCCCTGTGCAACGCCGGCGAGGCTGAAATGGCCGTCTATATCCGCCACCACGCTCTTGTTCGTGCCTTTCAACACCACGCTGGCGCCGGTGAGCGGCTCGCCGTTCTGGTCTGTTACGGCGCCGGTGATGAGTTTGTGCGGCTCCGCCTGTTCCGGGATCACCAGGATATAGTTGTCCTTAATCCGGTAGGAAAATCCTGTGCCGGCGAGTAAGCTACCGAGAGCTTCGTCTAAAGGACGGTCGGTGATGGCAGGGGCTATTTCCCCCGTATCATTGATGCGCGATTCGTTGTAGGCGATCGACATTCCCGACTGTTCCTCCACCCTCTGCAAGGCCTTCTTCAATGTCAGGCGGCCCTGGTCGATTGTTATCCGTACGTCCTGCTGGGCGTAGGATGCAAGTGGTAATAAATACGCACTTAAAATGGAAAGCAACATTACGCTTGCTTTACTGAGATGATTCATAAAAATAGTGGATTAAATTAATGTGACTAATTGTTTTAATGTGCTAATGTGACTAATTTTTTTAATATGACTAATTTTTTAATGTGTTAATGGGACTAATTGTTTAATGTGCTAATGTGACTAATGACTCCGGCGCCAGCCTAATTAGTCACATTAGCACATTAGTCACATTAGCACATTGTCTTCATACTTCATACTTCATACTTCGTAATGGTGTAGTCGAACGAGCCGGCGACGGTTACTATAATATCCATGATTTCTTCCAGCGTGGAGGCCTGTTGGAAATGGAAATTAAACCTGTCGCCGCTCAGCGTGCCGGCATTATACTGGAATGATACGGCATATTTGCGTTCCAGCACCGGCAGGATTTCTTTGAGCATCGCCCCGCGGAAAATCAGCTCGCCGCGTTGCCAGGCGGTTTCGTCGTGGAGATGGGCCTGCCGGATGGAGCTGCTTCCCCGTTCGGCGTTATACGCCAGCTGTTCGCCGGCAACGAGGATAAATCCGGCAGGGTTATCCTTCACCGCCACCCGGATGCTTCCGCTAATCAGGGTGGCTTTCGTTTCGTCGCTGTTGGCATAGCCGGTTACGTTAAACTCCGTCCCCAGGGCGGTAACCGCCAGGTGCTTCGTCCGGACGATAAAAGGCGCGTCTTTGTTTTCCGTTACCTTGAAATTCGCTTCGCCCGACAAATAAAGCGTGCGCGCGCCCTGCCCGAAATGGTCGGGATAGACGAAGAAAGTGCCCGAGTTCGCCTGCACCACGCTCCCGTCGGGCAGGGTAAATATATCGGATTTCCCGTAGTCCGTGAAATGTTCGATAAAGGTAACTTCCTCCGGCGGCAGGCGCTGGAGCATAAACGCCGCCGGCAGCGCCGCAATCACCGCCACCGCCGCCGCGTATCTCCACATCCTGAAGCGGGCGATACTTTTTTCCTTCGCCAGCCGTATGGTTCGCCGCAGCGACGCCAGCGACGCCCGCGTACTTTTACCGGGCGTCCTGCCGGCGCTGTTCCACAGGTGCCACAGGGCGCTTTCCTTTTCTTCCGGAAGCCGTCCGTCCGCCAGCCATTCATGGAAAATAAACAATGAGGCCTGGCGCCTGGAGAATGTCTCCTGAGCCCACCGCTCATTTTCCAATCTCCGCGCCCCAGCCTCCATTAAAGAGGAGGATTGCGTATACAGTGCGATTATTTTTTTAACATAATCTTTCATTTTCCGTAATGTTTCCTTTACGCCCATGTCCGCTTTCTATATATACAACAACTAGCCCGGCGTTACTACGCAATGTCGGGTGGAAAGTTTAAAGTTGAATAGGGAAGGGAGCGTGGAAAAGGGGAAAATGGAGCGTTATCTTTCCAAAAATAGCGCATCGTTCCTTTTGTTATGAACGATGCCTGTCAGGATAATTTGTTTTTTTATTTCGTCAATAAAGAAATGAATATTGTATGGAAAAATCCTGGTATGGGCTATCCGGACGTTTTTATACCTTACGGCATAGGCCGTAGGCATCTTCATGATCTTTGCAACGGCCTCTTGTATGGCCAACACAAAGTGAAGCTCTAAACCATCCTGCTGCCCGGCATACCATTGCTTTGCATAAAGGATGTCATTCCGAACTTCATCAAGATAAAGAAGGGGGTACATTTTACCTTTTTAAAGATTCTCGAAAAGTGTTTCTATGGGTTGCAGGCGTTCGGGATGATGTTTTGCCAGTTCCAAGCGCCGGTCTATAAACTCTTTTTCCCATTGCGGCAAATCAATATCAACGGACTCAATATCCGGATACTGAAACTTCACCCTTTCCCATGTTTTTATTGGAATAAAAATGCCCATTGGCGTTCCCTGCTGGTCTTTCAATATCTGTGCCTGTAACATAATAATTGTTAGTTTATGTTTTTGCAAATATACGCAAAATAATTATGAATTATGAGTTATGAAGTATGAAGTATGAAGTATGAAGTATGAGATGGCTGGCGCCTTTTTGAGTTAAGAACTAAGAGTTAAAAACTAAAAGTTGGCTGGCGCCAGCTCACTTTTAACTTTTAGTTTTTAGTTCTTAACTCAAAAAAATGGGGCAAGATGGCGCTTCCTTTCGCGCGGAGCACAGGCCTGCCGCTTTGCACCATCCCTGCGCCGCGCGAGAGGCAGTGGAGGGGCTTCTGCCGCAGGCTGCGCTCCGCTTGCCTGCGGTTATGCATATCGCGTCCCTTCGGGACTTCCGGCAGGCAGTTTTCCGTTTCCAGTAGGCAGTTTTCAGTTTCCAGTAAGCAGTTTTCAGTTTACCGTTCCCTGCTGACTGAAAACTGCCGACTGTCGACTAATTCCAGTAGGCAGTTTTCCGTTTCCAGTAAGCAGTTTTCCGTTTACCGTTCCCTGCCGACTGAAAACTGCCGACTGCCGACTAATTCCAGTAGGCAGTTTTCAGTTTCCAGTAAGCAGTTTTCCGTTTACCGTTCCCTGCCAACTGAAAACTGCCGACTGCCGACTAATTATTGCCGGCAATAATTAGAATATTGCCAGCAATAATTAAAATATTGCCGGCAATAATTTGGATATTGCCGGCAATAATAGTAACTTTGCCGTCGGGAAACTATAAACCGCTGCCAGGAAATTAAAAACCGCCTGCTGGAAACTAAAAACCGCCGCCGGGAAACGGGAAACCGCCTGCTGGAAACGGAAAAACCAAAGTAAAAACCAAAAAAACGATAAGATTATGGCAAAAGACTGGATACCCCAAAACCATTTCGCCCTGCATGAGCAGGCTACCTTCACATGGAATTTCCTTTCGGCGCCCGACAACCGGATACGCATGGGCTTTGCGGCAGACAGCCCGCTCGGGGGATGGTTCGACGCCACGTTCACGCCGGCGTTCGAGACCTATCGCTCGATGTACGCCATATGGAGCATCCCGGGAACGCGGACGGAAGACGATATCATCCGGTTCCGGAAGGCGGAAAAAGCGCTCATACCGCTGTACAGGCGCCTGTACAGGGGTTTTTTGAGGGATAATCCCCTGGTCACGGACACCGACCTTAATGATATGGGCTTGCCCGCACGCTCCGGAGGCGAACGTCCGCATTATCCCGCGCCTGCTACCACCGTGCGGGCTACGGCGCTGCTGGTCGGGCCGGGCGTCATCGAAATCCGCTTCCGCGATACCCAGCACAGCGGCTGGGGAAAGCCCAAAGGCATACACAGCGTGGAAATAGCCTACGTCCTGTGCGACGCCCCCCCCGCCGGACGGGATGAATTCACGAACGTTTCCTCCCATACCCGCTCGCCCTTCCGCCTCTCGTTTCTTGAGAAGCAACGCGGCAAAAGGCTTTACTTCATCCTCCGCTGGGAAAATAACCGCGCGGAAAAAGGCCCCTGGAACGAAATACAGTATATCATCATACCATGAAAAAATACTTCAAAATTAAACTTGAAACGGATGAAACACAAATACCACATATCATTCCTTTGTGCGCTCACCGTGGCGCTGGGCGTGGCCTGCGGATGGTTTTTAACAAACTGTTTCGCCTTAGGATTATTGTTTGCCGCCGGCACCCTGGCGATGCTTTTTCACACCATTGGCCGTGCCGGCAAATTCTTCAGGGATGTGCACAACTTCGCGGAAGCGGCGCGTTACCGCGACTTTTCGAAACGCTATCCCGAACGCACCGGATGGAAAGGAAACGATTTTTACCGCTACTTTAACGAAATAAGCGACGTCTTCCGCGCGCTGAGCAAGGAAAAAGAACTGCAGCAGCAACACCTCAAAAGAATGCTGGAACTGATAAACACCGGCATCCTGGCCTACCACGAGGATACGAACGAAATCCTCTGGCTGAACGACGCCTTCAGAACCATGTTCGACCTCCCGCTGATTAAAAACATCAACTGGCTAAAAACGCGGCGGGAAACGCTCTACCGCGAACTGCGCGACATTCCGACAGGGCACAACCGCCTTATCACAGTAACCGCGCGAAACCAGTCGGTAAAAACCCTCATCAACGCCCACCTCTTCCAAACCGGCGGGAAAACCTACAAGATGATTGCCTTTCACAACATCAACGCCACGCTCGAAGAAATTGAAGCCAACGCCTGGAAAAGCCTGCTGAACGTGATGACCCACGAAATTATGAACTCCATTGCACCGGTAGCCTCGCTGGCCGACACGCTGAAAAAACGCATCGAAGGCCTGCGCGATAAAAACGCCGCAACCATAAAACCCGACTTCGAAGACATCGGATTTGCTATGGACACCATCCACCGCCGGAGCGAAGGCCTGCTGCGCTTTGCCGATACCTACCGGAACCTCAGCAAAACGATTGTCCCCGACATTCGCCCCACCCATGTGCCGGACGTGCTGGCGGCCATTCATCAACTGATGCAGCCTTCGCTGCAGCAGAAAAACATTTTGCTGGAAATACAGGCGGAACGCCTGCTGCCCGCCGTACCTATGGACAGGAACCTGATAGAACAGGTGCTGATAAATTTCATCACCAACGCCGCGTATGCCGTGCGGGAAAAAGCCGCGCCACAGATCATACTCTTCGCCGGCGTTACCGCCGACAAACATCCTTACATTACGGTAGCGGACAACGGCTGCGGCATTTCGCCGGACGTACGCGATAAGATTTTCATTCCCTTTTTCAGTACCAGGAAAAACGGCACAGGTATTGGATTAAGTTTATCCCGCGAAATCGTAAAATTACACGACAGCCAGCTGCGGATACAAAGCAGGGAGGGGGAAGGCAGCGCCTTTACCATCCTGTTTCCGAACTTAAGCGAGGGAGGAGGTTGATGTAGGAAGTATGAAGTAGGAAGTATGAAGTAGGAAGTAGGAAGTAGGAAGTAGCTGGCGCCTTTTTGAAGTTTGAAGTATGAAGTATGATGTATGATGTATGAAGTAGCTGGCGCCAAAACATACATCATACTTCATACTTCATACCTCCTACTTCATACCTCTATTTCGCGGATTTTCTCTTCCGGCAGGTGGGTGATGGCTTGGATTTGCGCTACCGAAAGGCCGTTGCGCAGAGCGTTAAGCACAAACTTTCTGGTGGC
>JAITSM010000176.1 GCA_031287815.1 Prevotellaceae bacterium | reverse complement strand
TATCTTTTATCCACGCTTCCCAATTCCCTGCACCGCTTTGGCGTTCCATGCAACGATGAGTGGCGTCCATATACAAATCGCTTCCGGTGTAGGGACACCAAAGTCCGGGATAGCCTGTAGCATCGGTTATGGTTGCTGGTGTAATGGTTATAGCAGAAGTAGCAATAATTGTTTCCGTCACCGTTTGCGCAGTTGTACCGTTGGAAGCAATCAATTTAAATGGTGGCGTTCCGGCCAATGTGTAAGAGCCATTAGTATTCGCCAGGACGTTTGGTGGGTAGTCGCTGCCGTAGGCGCACCAGTTAAACTTGCCACTTGCATTGCTTAATGTAGCGGTAACGGTCGAAGGATTGGTTATTACATAAAAGCCGCGCGTATTGCCGGGAACACTAAGAATGTTGCCGGAAGAGGTAGCCCCGCTGATTTCGGCGTTGGTAAATGTACCCGGCGTAGTCCCGGTAATCGAACAAAAATCCACCCACACCCATACGCGGCTATTGTAGGGTGCAGTGGGCGTATTCGTCCATTCCACTTTGAAAGTAACCGTTGGCGGTACGGTATAGTTCGTACTAATCGGTGTAACCGTTACGGTGGCACTTGCAGCCACGCTTGCAAGCATTGCGAGAAGAAAGGAAATTTTTTTCATACTATTATTATTTAAGGTTTATAGTTTCCTGTTTAAGGATTACCGGTATTTTGTCTATATTCTATAAGTCTATTGTCTATGTTCTGTTTTCGCAGCTTCGGGGCTGTTTTGCAAACACAAACTTTTCTATATAAAACAACCCCTTGCTACGATTTTTATTCGTCGCCAATTTCTACGTTTCTGTTTTGAATTTATGTAAGTCAAAAACGAAACGCGGACTTTATTATCACTGATAGAGGTTCTGGCTTACCTACATGCAAAATAATTAAATCCACGTTCATAATGGATAAACGTCCTTTGCATGTATTAGAAATGTACCAGATTTCTATCAGTTGAACAGACCGGCTTTCACCGGCTTTTTAGCAATAAAAAAAGAACATCACTAAGCGCAAATATACAGCTATTTTTTTTATTTGCAAATAAAGTGTAAAAATAAATTTACCAGATCACCGCGCGTTTGTCGGGGGCGAGGTACATGGCGTCGCCGGACTGTACGTCAAACGCGTTGTAAAAAGTTTCAATATGCGGCAACGTTCCATTAACGCGCCATTTGCCGAGCGCGTGCGGGTCTTCTTTGGTGCGGCGCAGGATTTCCTGGTTGGTAATATTGGCCGCCCAAACGCCGGCATAGGCAATAAAGAACCGCTGTTCCGGCGTAAAACCGTCCATTTCGCCGGCAACCTCCCTGTTGGCAAGGGCTTTCTGCAATGCCTGAAACGCAATTTGCACCCCGCCGTTGTCGGCAATGTTTTCGCCCAACGTGAATTTACCGTCGGCATGGACGCCGGGCGCTACTTCAATGCTGTCAAAATGGTTGGACAGGATTTGGGCGCGTTGTTTGAAATTTTCAGCGTCTTCCGGCAGCCACCAGTCTTGCAGGTTGCCGTCGCGGTCATATTGCCGCCCCTGGTCGTCGAAACCATGCGACATTTCGTGCCCGATGACTACGCCTATTGCGCCGTAATTTACGGCATCATCTGCATAGGCAAAAAAGAACGGCGGTTGCAGGATTCCGGCCGGGAAGCAGATTTCATTGGTCGTCGGGTTATAATAGGCATTAACGGTCTGCGGCGTCATACCCCACTCGTCCACGTCTTTGGGTTTATTGATTTTGCTCCACGCATAAGCGTTTTCAAATTCGTTAGAACGAATGACGTTGGCAAAATAACTGTCTGCCTGCAATTCCAGCCCCGAATAATCGCGCCATTTATCCGGATAGCCGATTTTTACACGGAAAGCGTTCAGCTTCTCTAACGCTTTGGTTTTGGTTGCTTCCTCCATCCAAGTAGCCGCTTTTATCCGCTCTCCCAGCGTGGTTTGCAAATTTTTCACGAGATGCAACATTTTCTCTTTTGCTGCCGGCGGGAAATACGTGGCCACATACAGTTGCCCGACCGCTTCTCCCAATGCGCCGTTTACGGTATTTACCACCCGTTTCCAGCGGGGTTGCAGTTCTTTCGTTCCGGAAAGGACGCCCCCGTAAAAGTTGAAATGCTCATTTATAAATTCATCACTCAGATACTCAGATGCCATATTAATAACATTCCATGCCAGATAGGCTTTTATATCTTCCTGCTTTTCAGTTTTCAATAATTCATTAACTAATACAATATAGTCCGGTTGCGCCACATTCAGTGAATCCGTATCTGGCAAGCCCAGCGCGGTAAAATAAGCGGCAAAATCGAATACCGGCGAGAGGGTATACAGTTCCTTTGTCGTTTTCTTGTTAAACATCTTGTAGGGGTCGCGCTGGTCGTGGCGGCTCATTTGCGCTGCGGCGAGTTTGGTTTCTATTGCCAGCGTTTTCTCCGCCAGCAGCCCGGCATTCATGTTGGCAACCATATCGTAGGCAGATATATGAAATAATTTAAACATCATCTTTTTATATTCTTCGCGAATGCCCTTTGTGTGGTCGTCGTTGTCCAGGTAATAATCGCGGTCGCCCAGCCCCAAGCCCGACTGGTAGAGCCATGCAATGTCCATCTTGCTGTTGGAAAAATCGGCTTCGGCGAAAAGGCTGAAAAAGGGCGTGATGCCTTTTTTATGCAAGTCGGCTATAACGGTTTGCAGCGTTCGTTGATCGGAAATGCCGGCAATCTCTTTCAACAGCGCGTGGATGGGCATTGCGCCCTGTTCGTTTAGGGCAACCGAGTCCATTCCTACCTTATATAATAGTGCAATTTTGGCGGCAATAGTATCAGCGGTATTGGCGCTTCCCGACAGTCCGGCAATCAGCTCTTTTACTTGTTGTACATTGTCTTGCGCCAATTTGTCGAATGTGCCGTAGCGGGCAAATTCGGCAGGTAGCGGGTTGTTTTTTTGCCAACCGCCCGTAGCAAATTGGTAAAAATCAGTGCGCGGGTTAGCAGTCGTATCCAGGTTGGATAACGTAATGCCCGACGGAGTGGGGGCATGGGTACAAGCGCAAAATGCGGCCATAGTACAAAAAATTAAAAATGTGATTTTCTTCATAATGGCGGTGTTTGAATTATAATATGGATACAAAGATAAGAAAAAATGTAGACTTATAATTACCGGAAGAGCATAAAATATGTTTCTTTTTTCTTTTTTTGCCTTTACTTCCCGCCCACTAAAACAGGGCGGGAAAAAGGCATCAACGAAGGATTGTTTTGCCTATCTTAATTATTCACCCACACAACACTTTGACAAAACAATCCCTTTGTATTTCTTAGTTATGTAATTGCCAACTTTGTATACATTATAATTGCGATTAAACAATTTATTACATAGTTTATTTTGCAGTAATTGACCGTTCTAATGGTTGTTAATTAACCAACTTATCAACCGGGTTGCTTTTATTTCGTAAACATATCCTTGCCCCCACATCGTAAAACGTCGGTTTTGTATGCCTGTAAATAAAACGAAACGCGGCCTTTACTTATCACATCTTAAGGCTCTCGAATACCCAATACAATCAATAAGTTAAGGCCACATCCTTACACATGGCTGCACTTTATTCCGATTGCATTTAAAAACGTTCGAGGATTCTAAGATGTGGAACAAAAGTTGACATTACTGTCATCAAACATGCAAAGAACATGTGTGGACCGCACGGGCTGCCGGCGAAAATACCGGTAAACATCCGGACGATTTACTGCAAAATTAAAAACATTTTTTGTTTCCTGCAAGTAAACTTGAAAAATTTTGCGGAATTCAAAGGGAATCAATATTCATAGGATTCAAAGCAGGTTTTTTATATAAGCGATGCCTAAGGCAGCGGCGGCAGCAGTTTCTCTCTTTCATGTTACACGGCGCTTTCCCCTCTTCTCTTTGCCCGCTGCTACAAATCTACTACGTATGCCTTCAGCTGGGGGTCTTGCATGGATTTGGGGACGGAGCTTTTGATGATTTCCAGAATGGTATTCCGCAAGGTTTTGCGCACGTAGTCTGTACTGACGACCAAGCTCGCCTCTCTCACCGCCGTCAGGTTTTTGAAGGGGCGCAGGTTCTCCTGTTTTTCCTCGCTTAACCCCATGGCGTGCATTTCGGGAATAATGGTGATGCCGGGATTGTAATCAACCACATGAATCAGCGTATCGATGCTGCCGGAGGCATACCGGATGAAAGAATTGCCGATAGCGTTCCGCTTCATCTTGCACAATCGCTCGATCTGCCCGCGAAGGCAGTGCTCGTTTTCCAGCAGCCATACGTTGTTGATGTCGATTTTTTCAAGGTCGATTTCCTTTTCTTTGTACGCCTCATCGCAGGGAGAAACGTAGGCATAGAATTTTTCGTAGTACACTGGAAATTCGGACAGCCCGGGATGGTTGAGCGGGCCTGCCAGCACGCCGCCGTCCAGCGTTCCGTTCAGGATTTCGTTGATAAGGTTGGTCGTAGTGCTTTCTTTCAGCCACAGTTCAATGTCGCGGTAGCCGGTATGCTGCTTGTGGAGCAGCGCGGGCACAAGATAGGAGGCAATGGTAGGGATAATGCCTAGCCGGAAGCTCCCTTTTACCGTAGCCTGCTCGCTTTCCACCACCTCTTTTATTTGCCGGAAGTATTTTAACGACACACGCGCCTGCGCAATAACTTGCTCCCCAATGGGAGTCGGCGCGACCGGATGTTTGGCGCGGTCAAAGATTTTCACGCCCAATTCCTCCTCCAGCTTGTGGAGCATCATGCTCAGGGTGGGTTGCGTAACGCAGCAGGCCGCTGCCGCTTTGGCAAAATGCCGGAACGTATCGACGGCAATCACATATTCCAACTGTTGAATATTCATGTTTATTTTATCGGTTTCGGTTTACCGGTTGAAACGGGTAAAAAATTACAATGCGCTACCAAAGATACAAAATAATCAAAACATATTCCCATTATTTTCTTTTATAGATTTTACCTATGTAAAGATAAAAAATATCAGTTTGACAGGTATGCTTAATGCTGCTAACTTTGCAGAAAATAATATTCATTAAAATTAAAAAATTATGCAAACTATTATCAACTCTCTGTTGCCTGAATTCAAAGTTCAGGCGTATCACAACGGCAGCTTTAAGGCTGTGAGCAGCGCGGAGGTGAAAGGGAAATGGGCGATTTTCTTTTTCTATCCTGCCGATTTTACTTTTGTTTGCCCTACCGAACTGGGGGATATGGCAGACAAGTATGCCAAGTTTCAGGAGCTGGGCGTGGAGGTTTACGCCGTGAGCACCGATTCGCACTTTGTGCACAAAGCATGGCACGACGCCTCCGAAACCATCAGGAAAATCAAGTATCCGATGCTGGCAGACCATACCGGCAGCTTGAGCCGCGCCTTTGGCGTGCTGATTGAAGAAGAAGGGCTGGCTTATCGCGGCACGTTCCTGGTGAATCCGGAAGGACAAATCAAAATTGCCGAAATCCATGACAACGGCATCGGGCGCAACGCCGACGAACTATTGCGAAAGGTGGAGGCCGCCCAGTTTGTGGCAAGCCACCCCAATGAAGTTTGCCCCGCCAAGTGGAAAAAAGGCGACGCCACCCTGAAACCCAGTATCGACCTGGTAGGGAAACTCTAATAAAAACAAGCGTTAAAAGTTAAAAACTAAAAGTTAAAAGTGCTAGCGCCAGCTAACTTTTAGTTTTTAACTTTTAGTTTTTTAACTTTCAACTCCTATGCTGGATACATCGTTAAAAGAACAGCTGCAAGGCATCTTTGCCGGATTGCAGGCAAGCTATACGCTGGACATTACCGCTCCGGCGCAGCACGAAAGCCGCGAAGAACTGCTGGCGCTGCTGGATGACGTGGCGGCGGCTTCGTCCGGGAAGATTTCATGCAGCGTGAAAGACGGCGAAGCGCTGGCGTTTTCGCTGCTGAAGAACGGAAGCGACACCGGCGTCAAATTTCGCGGCGTGCCCAACGGGCATGAATTTACCTCCCTGTTGATGGCGATACTGAACAGCGACGGCAAAGGGAAAAACATTCCCGACGAGGGCGTATGCCACCGCGTGAGGGCGCTGAAAGGAAACATCTGCCTCACGACCTACGTTTCCCTCACCTGCACCAACTGCCCTGAGGTAGTGCAGGCGCTCAACCTTATGGCGATATTGAACGAAAACATCTGCCACGAAATGGTGGACGGCGCGTTGCACCAGGAGGAGGCGGACGCTTTGAAAATACAGGCTGTCCCTTCTGTTTTTGCCGGCGGTAAATTATTGCATGCAGGCAAAGCCGGCTTTGGCGAACTGCTCAACAAACTGGAGGAACACTACGGCGTGCGCGCCCCACAGGGCGACGCGCCGGCAAAAAAGTACGACGTCATTGTTATTGGCGGAGGCCCTGCCGGCAGTGCGGCGGCTATCTACTCCGCGCGAAAAGGCTTGAAAGTGGCTGTGCTGGCGGAGCGCATCGGCGGGCAGGTGAAGGAAACCGCCGGCATCGAAAACCTGATTTCCGTTCCCCATACCACCGGCGAACAGCTGGCGGCGGATTTGAGCGCGCACATGCAGGCGTATGCCGTCGATTTGCTGGAGCACCGCAAGGTAGAAAAAGTAACCATCGCAGGGAAGGAAAAATACGTTTCGGTGGCGGGAGGCGAACAGTTTACCGCGCCGGCGCTCATCATTGCCACCGGAGCAAGCTGGCGCCGGCTGAACGTTGCCGGAGAACAGGAATATATCGGCCGGGGCGTAGCCTTCTGCCCACACTGCGATGGGCCTTTTTATAAAGGCAAGCGCGTGGCCGTGGTCGGCGGAGGCAATTCCGGCATGGAAGCCGCCATAGACCTGGCGGGCATTTGCGCCAAAGTAACCGTTTTTGAATTTTTGGACAGCCTGAAAGCCGACCGGATATTACAGGAAAAAGCCAAAAGCCTGCCGAACGTCGAAATATTCGTGGCGTCGCAAACAACGGAAATGATCGGCAACGGGGGAAAAATTACGGCTATCCGCGTCAAAGACCGCACCACAGAAGAGGAGCGCGTGGTGGAACTGGACGGCGTATTTGTGCAAATAGGCTTGACGCCCAACAGCGCCGCATTCAAAGGGCTTGTAGCTACCAACAGCGCCGGCGAGATAGAGATTGATACGCACGGCCGCACCAGCCAGTCCGGGATTTATGCCGCCGGGGATGTTACCAACATTCCCTACAAACAAATCATTATCTCTATGGGCGAAGGCGCCAAAGCAGCCCTCAGCGCATTTGAAGACAGAATGCGGGGAATTGATAATTGATAATGGAGAATGCCCTTCGGGCGGGGAAAGGGAGGAAGGGGATAAAAGGGATGAAAGGGATAAAGGGGATGAATGCTGGCGCCAGCTAATTCTCCACTCTCCATTCTCCATTAACTAAGCCCGTAGGGCTTGCATTTTCATAACCCCATGCAAGTGAAGCGGAGCGTAACGCAGCATGGGGGCTACATGGAACTCCCTGCCCCTCGCGCGGAGCAAAGGCTTTCCGCTATGCACGGACAGTGCGCCGCGCGAAAGGCAGTGGGGGCTTCATCCGCAGGCTGCGCTCCGCTGGCCTGCGGTTATGAAAATCCGGCGTTTCACGCCTTATACTAATGGAGAATGGAGAGTGGAGAATGGAGAATTGGCTGGCGCCGAATTCACTTTACGGTAAAAATTATTTCAAAAATAGTTGCAATTAAAAAATAAAGTAATATATTTGCAGCGTTATTGATGTTCTTTCTTTATCGGATTTGAATAATATTTCAATGGCTTTTGTTCAAGTTCCTAAAATCTGACAAATTTACAAACCAACAAGAATAAAGGTCGTATCAAGTGTGAATTGATTTCGGCTTTTGGTTTGAGGTTGTCAGAACCTTTAGGAAGAGTCGATATCAGTTCACATTTTATTTTTCGTGTTGTAGTAAACATAAGCCATAAAAATTAAAGAATGTGCAAAAATTGTACATCAATTGACAGTAAATAAAAAATTGCAGCAAGGGGTTGTTTATATTAAAAAGTTTGTGTTTGAAAAATAACCCCGAAACTGCAAAAAAATAATAACAATTTTAAAATTTACTTTTATGAAAAAAATTCTTTTTTCTTTTGCAATGCTTGTAAGCATGGCAGTAGGCGCACAGGTAACGAACGTAACACCTATCAGCGCAAATTACACGGACAAAACCGTGTCTTTCCGCGTATGGTGGAATGCAGGTTCTCGAGATGCTACGCACCTTTCCAAAGTATGGGTGTGGGTGGATTACATTACGGTAAACAGTAATAACACCACTGCCGGTAATTCGTGGACACGCGCCGCCGTTTCCGCCGCCTCGCCTACGGCTTCCGTTACGTATGACGGCAGCAACCGGCAAGGGTTCTGGCTGCAGGGCGACAGCGGCAGTTATAGCGCAACCGTTACTGTACAATTAAACATTTCCGCAAGCAAATTCAATTGGTGCGCTTATGTTTCCGACTACCCGCCGAATGTAACGGCGAACAGTGGCGTTTATACTTTGCGCGGCACGCCGCCGTTTATATTGACAGCTTCTGATGGAACAACCCAAACGGTAACCGGAACAACGCTTGCTACTTCGGCATTGACCATTACACCGACTACTATTAGAGATAAAACGGAATGTCCGGGTGTTTTCTGTATTTATCAGGGTAGTGATTTATATATTGACGCCACACATCTTTGCCAGCAACGCACCAGCGGTGCAAAGAATTGGGAAGCGTGGATAAAAGATAGTAGGGATGAAGAATTGTACGG
>JAITSM010000030.1 GCA_031287815.1 Prevotellaceae bacterium | reverse complement strand
TTTTAGTTTTTAACTTTTAACTTTTCCGGCGCCAGCACTTTTAACTTTTAGTTTTTAACTTTTAACTTTTCCGGCGCCAGCCTACTTCATAATTCATAACTCATAATTCATAATTCATAATTCATAACTCTTCCCCGCCCGAAGGGCATTCCCCAGTCTCCATTCTTTTTCGTATCTTTGCATCTATCGAAAAAAAGACACTAATGACTAACGACTCACGACTAATGACTAAATATATAAACGACTGCGAACGCGGTTGCTGCAAATACCAATCCGGAGAGAACGAATGGGAGGTGGTCATGCATCCCGGCTGCTGCAAATTGTCGGGCTGCAACTGGCTGCACAATCTCCCGGATACCTGCGAGCCACAGGATATTTTTGAAGTCCGGTTTAAAAATACCCACAAGGGATTTTACGAAAATGTCAATAAACTGCCGCTGGATATAGGCGAGATTGTGGCGGTGGAAGCCGCTTCGGGGCATGATATAGGCATTATCAACATGAGCGGGCCGCTGGTGCGGCGGCAGATGATGCGGCAACATATTACGCCGGGAACGTATGAATTTAAAAAAATTTACCGGAAAGTAAAACCGCATGACATTGAAAAATGGCAGGAAGCGATCGCCCGCGAGCATACCACCATGATTAAATCGCGCCAACTGGCGGAAAGCTTAAAACTGGAAATGAAAATCGGCGACGTCGAATTTCAGGGCGACGGCAGCAAAGCCATATTTTACTATATTGCCGACGAACGGGTAGATTTCCGGGAACTGATAAAACTCTTTGCCGCCGAATTTCATATCCGCATCGAAATGCGGCAAATCGGCGCACGCCAGGAAGCCGGCCTCATCGGCGGGCTGGGCGTATGCGGGCGCGAACTCTGCTGTTCGCAATGGATGTCGGGATTTTCTACCGTCAACGCCAATGCCGCGCGCTGGCAGGAACTTTCGCTCAATCCGCAAAAACTGACCGGGCAGTGCAGCAAATTGAAATGCTGCTTAAACCACGAAGTAGCCTTATATCTCGACGCCCAAAAAGACTTCCCGAAAGTAACCGCCCCCCTCGAAACCTTCGATGGGCAACTGTTCCTCCAAAAAACCGACGTGCTGAAAGGCATCATGTATTTTACGCCCGACGCCGCCGGGAACGGCGAATTGACCGGCATTCCGGTGGCGAAAGTAAAAGAATTTATCGCATTGAACAAACAGGGAACTAAAATTCCCGCTGCAACGAAAAAAGAACCGAAACAGGAACAACCCACTACTTTCAAAGACACCGTAGGCGAAGAAAGCATCACCCGGTTCGATAAAAAGAAAAAATCACGCCGCAAACAACACCGGCAACGACACAATAAACCATCCGGCAATACCCCCAACCGTCATGAAAACGAGGTTAAAAAATAGTATTCTCGCCGCTGTGGTTGCGTTCGTTGCCCTTTCCTGCGAGTACAACGGCATCGCCGAACAGCAGGCCAACATCCCGCAAACGCAGTGGCACAAGGACAGTATCATCCCGCTCCTCTTGCCGGTGGACGATACCTTCTCCACCTGCGCGGTTTTGCTCACCCTGCGCTGCACGGACGATTATCCCTATAACAACATCATCCTGTCGGTAACCACTACCGCGCCTTCCGGCATTTCCGTATGCGACACGGTGGAATACCGCCTGATGGGCGACAAGGGATGGTACGGAAAAATCGGCGGAACATGGATAGACAGCCGCCTGGAATTCCGCACCGGCGTTCGGTTTCCACAACACGGCGCCTACCGGTTTGACATCGCCCACCTGATGCGGCACGAAAAACTGCCGGGCGTCGGAGCCATCGGCGTCCGCATAGAACGGATGGAGGAAGCGCCCGGAACCGGCCAGCCACAGTAATTTTAATCAACAACGGTTATGCGTATCGAAGAAATAGAACGGCAGCTTGTCGAAGAATTCGCAGTATTTTCCGACTGGATGGACAAGTACGAACACCTGATAGAACTGGGAAAATCATTGCCCCCATTCGACGAAAAAAGTAAAGTAGAACAGAACCTGATTAACGGTTGCCAGTCGCGAGTCTGGCTGGATGCCACATTCGAAAACGGGCGGGTTTACTACACCGCCGACAGCGATGCGATTATCACCAAAGGCATTGTTTCGCTGCTCGTGCGCACGCTTTCGGGACAACCGCCCCAAGACATTTTAGCGGCCAACCTGGATTTTATCGAATCCATCGGCTTAAAAGAAAACCTCTCCCCTACGCGCGCCAACGGTTTGCTGGCAATGATAAAACAAATGAAACTGTATGCCCTTATTTACGAGCCGGAGTTAAAAGTTAAAAACTAAAAGTTAAAAGTTAAAAACTAAAAGTTAAAAGTTAAGAGTTGGCTGGCGCCAGCACTTTTAGTTTTTAGTTTTTAACTTTTAGTTCTTAACTCATAAAAAACCCGCTACGTATTTACGTAGCGGGCTTTTTTAATTTCTGCCGGTAAACGGAAGCTGCGCCTCCACGCCCGGCAACTCTTTATGGTTACTCTGCCTGTGCGGCTTCCCCGCCGATAACCTTCCCTTTAATATACAAAATAACGGTACCCGGCGTGCCGCTGGTCGTAACGGTTAAGGACTTGTTGAACGGCCCAACCGACGCGGCGTTGTAGGTAGCCTGCACAACGCCTGTTTGACCGGGCTCTACCGGTTCTTTTGTCCAGCCCGGAGTCGTGCAGCCGCAGGAAGGGCGGACATCCTGTATCAGCACGGGCTCCGTGCCGGCGTTGGTAAATTCGAACGCATAAGTTTGCGGGCCGTTGCTTTGCAGCAATTCCCCGAAATCGTGCGTTGTTACGGTAAATTTAACCGTAGTGTCTGCCGTTTGGGCAAACGCGGTGGCGAAACCGGCCACACAAATAGCTAAAAGTAGTGTTTTTTTCATAATAGTTTTTTTTAAATTATTGATGCTGCAAATTTCCAACAATAATTTTAATCCCGCAAATTTTTAATATCAAATTATCGTATGTTCTTTATCAAATTTTTCACAAAATGTCAAAAAAACGTAGCGCCCATGTCAAAAAGGCGATAATACCGTCCGGAAAGGCTGCGTCATGGGGGGGTATAAAGGCATTCCGGGGCAAATACGCAGTCAATGACGTCTTCTTCCGAGGTGTTGAAGTCTTCTTCAAGAGCGTTGAAGTCTTCTTCCGAGCGGAGATAAAATTAGAGTTGGCGGAAGCAGCGGACACTAGCCTGAGCACCATCAGCCCCTGCGCCGTATTCGATATAACCGCATTTCCAGACACCTAATTTCCCATCTATATTCATACCATCTTCCCTCCCTGAATCATTTGTATACCAACCGTCCTGATAAACAATTGTGCCATTATGTACATGTTTCACGTTGGCATATCCGTAATAATCCGGGCGGGGTGAACAATTCGAATCTAAACTCCTGATACGTTCACAAACGAGAGCATTTGACCCAATACTGGCAACCAATTGTTGAAAATCATTGGTTATCGGTAATAACCAACCGGGCGGACAAATACCTTGTACATTACCAGTGGAAGCGCTTGTTCCGCCGGCATATGACGCATAAGCTTCCGCATAGGCGTAAGCCCTTCCGCATTGTTCTTTATTGCATCCACTAACGGCAGAACCTATAGTAGAACCATTATAGCTTGCTAATTTCACATTCTGCGCCAACCACCATTTATTATCAGGCATCAAAACAATCCGGTATAATTCATCATCCCGTGTATCTTTTATCCATGCTTCCCAATTCTGTGCGCCGCTGGTGCGTTGTTGGCAAAGATGCGTAGCATCAATCAGTAAATCGCTACCGGTGTAAATACAGAAATCACCCGGATAACCGGTTTCATCTGTTAGCGTAATCGGAGTAATGGTTACAGCGGAGGTCGT
>JAITSM010000154.1 GCA_031287815.1 Prevotellaceae bacterium | reverse complement strand
CGGCGTCGGGGCGAAAAATTTTGCGCCCCTACCTGCGGAAATTGAATGAAAACCGCCGGTATGGAAACATGCCGGCGGTTTTTTTTATGTAGGAGGTCTAATGTCTGAAGTCTGTTGTCTTACCTAGAACCTTCTACCATGTTTCTTTCAGCTGTTTTTCGATTTCGACGACATATTGCTTGAAATGTTTGTCGGTATCCATTAGGTCGCACACGGTATTGACGGCATGGAGTACGGTAGCATGGTCTTTGCCGCCGATTTGCGCGCCGATGGATGCTAAAGAATCTTTGGTCAGGTTGCGGCTAAGGTACATGGCAATTTGGCGGGCTTGCACGATTTCGCGCTTGCGCGATTTCGACAGCATGCTCTCGGCCGAGAGGTTGAAATAGCAGCAAACGGCTTTCTGTATATCGCTGATCGCAATTTCACGCTGCGCGGAACTCACCAGTTTTTCCGTTGTTTCTTCTGCCAGTTCCGGCGTGATGGCTTTTTTGTCCAGCATTGCCTGCGCCAGCAGCGATATCAGCGCGCCTTCGAGTTCGCGGATATTAGTGGTAATTTTTTCCGCAATATAGTACACCACTTTATCGTCAAGCCGCATGCCGTTGTGGTAAATTTTGTTTTGCAGGATAGCTATGCGCGTTTCCACATTCGGCATTTTCAGTTCTGCCGAAAGCCCCCATTTGAAGCGCGACAGCAAACGCTGTTCCAGCCCCTGCAATTCCACCGGCGGCTTGTCCGACGTCAATATCAGCTGTTTTCCCGACTGGTGAAGATGGTTGAATATATGGAAAAAGGCGTTTTGCGTTCCTTCTTTTCCGGCAAATTCCTGCACGTCGTCCAAAATCAATACATCGATCATCTGGTAAAAATGCAGGAAGTCGTTTAATTTATTTTTTACCGTTACCGCTTCCACATATTGCGTTTGAAAACGGTTGGCGCAAACATACAGCACAATTTTTTCGGGAAAACGTTCCTTCACGGCAATACCGATGGCTTGCGCCAGGTGTGTTTTTCCCAGCCCCGAGCCGCCGTAAATGAACAGCGGATTAAAAGCGGTGCCTCCCGGTTTTTCGGCAATGGAAATGCCCGCCGAACGCCCCAGCCGGTTGCATTCGCCTTCTATAAAATTCGAGAAGGAATATTCCGGGTTAAGTTGCGGGTCAATTTGCAGCTGTTTCAGCCCGGGAATAATGAAGGGATTGGGAATAGGCCTTTCGGTATTGGCCGGATAGGGGATGGGTTTATTTTTCGGCCGCGTATGCCCCTGTAGCGGATAAGTAACCGGGTCTGCGTTGGCCACTATCTGTACGCTGTATTCCAATTGCACATTCGGCCCCAGTTCCTTCCGAAGCGTTTTACTGATTAAGTCAATAAAATGTTCTTCGATGTACTCGTATACGAACGGGCTGGATACTTCAATGGTGAAAACATTGTCTTTTAATTTTAGCGGAAGAATCGGTTCAAACCACGTTTTAAAACTCGATGCCGGAATGATGTCACGAATCACTGCCAGGCAATTATTCCAAACTTGTTGGGGGGTTTCGGTTGGTTGCATAATTATATAAAAATTCTAGTAGGTTTAGAAAAAATCAGCTGTTAAATTTGAGACAACAAAATTGAAAAAAAAAATCTAATAAAAAAACTTTTTTTGCATTGCATATTTGACTTTTTTTACAATATCCTATTTTTCAATTATAAAAAAAGATACAGTTTTTAAAAATTTAACATTTCAATTTTTTGGGGCAGGGGAAAAATTAAAATAAAGATATTTTCACGTATTTTTTCGGATTTTTTTTCAGGTCTGTAATCAATTCATCCAGGCTGTGCAGCGTGGCAGATAAGTTGCGATACAGTTCATCGTTTTGCAATAGTTGCCCTACGGTTCCGCTGGTGTCGCCGGCTTGCGCCAGCAATATATTCAGGCGGTCAACGGTTGCTTTTATGTCGAGCCGGCGGAGCGTGTCGGAAAATTGCGAAAAATTGGCGGCTATCGTATGTATGTTCTCGCTGTTGTTGCGCAACGCGGAGGAGAAAGCATCCATGTTTGCGAGGGTATTATTCAGATGCCCGTTTTTCGCCCCCAGCGTTCCGGTAATTTGTTCGATATGCTGCAAGCTTTTCTGCAAGCTGCCGATGCTTTCTCCCAGGTTTTTTTGCGTTTCATCGGTCAATATATTATTCACGGCGGTGATGGTGGCGTTGAGGTTCCCGAGCAGCTGTTCCGCCTGTTCTTTCAACGGCAGGAGCGAACTTAGCATGTCCGGCGCAATGCTCGACGCCAGGCGGCTTCCCGAAGCGGCAATGACCGGGCTGTCGCCGATTAAAATGCGGATACCGTTTCCGCTCATCAGCCCGGTTGAAAAAATTTGCGCGACGGAATTATCAGGAATATTATAGGCTGTCTTGACTTGAACGGTTACCAGGAATGCCTGCCTGTCTTCTTCGTAGGCGATATCGGAAACAGTACCTACTTTCAATCCTTTCAGAAATACCGGCGAAGAAGCCGACAGGCCGTCCACCCTGTCGTAGCTTATATAATAAGCCGCATGGCTGTTGAAAATATCTTTCCCTTTGAGAAAATTAAACAGCCAGTACATACCTATTATAATTACGACGGCATAGATTCCTATTTTAATTTCTTTTTTGATTTGCATAACCGGTTATTTTATGGGTTTAATTATTTTTTCGTTTTGGATGGCGACCACAAACGCGCGTGGATATTCTTTGCGCAACATGCTGCATGCCGCCTGCGCCAGCTCTTCCGATTCGTAATGCCCGGCGGTATATTTAAACGTGTCTTCATCCGGAAAACAACGGACGTTTTGCAGGCCATTAAACTCTGCGGCGTCTACCGGCCGCTTTATGGAGAGGACGTAAATTTGTACGGCATAAGTTATGGAAGGATGCGATGTGGTAGCAAGCGTGGTTTTCGTATGGGTAGCGGGCGGCGGCGCGGCGGCGGCTGTTTGGTGGCTGGCGGTTGTTCCGGTGGCGGCGGCGGTTTTTTTAGTAGCTGCGTTCGCCGTATTTTCCAGCCCCGGTTTGTGCCTCCGTTCGTAGTGCGCCTTGTAATTGGAAAATGCGTTGGCAATACATTGGGCAATACTTTCCCGCGTTTTATCTTTTTTCAACAATTCTTCTTCTGCGGGATTGGAAAGGAAGCCGACTTCTATCAATACGCTGGGCATGGCGGTGCGCCACATTACCAGCAGCGGTTGTTGCTTAATGCCCCTGTTCTTTTTTACCGGCGAGCTTTTTGCCATTTCATCCTGCACCATCGAGGCGAACATTAAACTTTGGTCGAAGTAGGAATTTTGCATGAGCGAGAAAATGATGAAGGATTCGGGCGAGTTCGGGTCGTAGCCTTCGTACTTGGTGGCATAGTCTTTTTCGTAACTGATCACGGCATTTTCCCGTTTGGCTACTTCCATATTCCTGTCCGATTGGTCCATCCCCAGTACATACGTTTCAAATCCGCCGATAGCGGTATTTCTCCGGTTCAGCACGCTGTTGGCGTGGATGGAAATAAAAAAGTCCGCATCGTTCCGGTTGGCGATATTGGTGCGTTCCGTCAATCCTACAGAGACGTCGGCGTCGCGCGTGTAAATGGTTTCCACTTCGGGATGGGCGTCGTTGATAAATTCGCCTGTTCTCAAAGCTATGTCCAGTACCACGTCTTTTTCTTTTAGCCGCTTTCCTATCACGCCCGGATCTACGCCGCCATGCCCGGCATCAATAACTACTTTGCGAATTTGAATATTGCCGGGCGCAACTTGCGCCTGTAATAAACCCATATTTGTTGCCGCCAGCAGAAAACAAACGCATCGTAAAATATTTTTGAGAACACCTATCATCTTTTTACCAAAATAGTTTAGTGAATAAAAAAAATCAACTAACTTTGCAACCTGTTTGCAAAAATAGTACATTATTTTGAATAATCATTATTGAAAAAGATATCTTCATATTTTTTCTTCATTTTGTTTTTGCTACCTTGCCCGGCAAGCGGTTTCCGCAACCATGTGTGCGATATCGTTAGCCACCGGCAGGACACATTGGTATTGCCCGACGCTTCCCTCTCCGCAGTCGCCGACTCGTTGTCTCCGACTGCCGATTCCCTTTCCGTCCAAAGGGAGCGTTCGCTGGAAGACCCGGTTTTCAGCGATGCGAAAGATTCCATTATCTATGATTTCACCGGAGCGGAACGGATGATTTATTACTATGGCGATGTAAAGGTAAAAAGCGGCGATACGGAAATAACTGCCGACTATATGGCATACGATTTCGAGACGCGTATTGTTTTTGCGTCGGGCAGGCCGGATTCCACCGGGAAATTAGCGGGGACGCCGGTAATGAAAGAAAGCGGGAAAGACTATGCCATGCAAACGATGTATTATAATTTTTCGTCGGGCAAGGCAAGAATCAATGACGTCATTACCCAGGAAGGCGATGCTTACCTGCATGGGACGGTGATTAAGAAAATGCCGGATAATGCTATCAATGTAGCCGGCGGGAAATATACCGTCTGCGAAGCGCCGCACCCGCATTTTTATCTAAAACTGTCGCGCGCCCGGATAACGCCGGAGCCGAACAGCCAAACGGTTTTCGGCCCGGCGTATTTGGTTATCGAAGATGTGCCGACGCCCCTGTTCCTTCCTTTCGGGTTTATTCCGAAACGCAATGACCGGAGCGGCGGGTTTCTTTTTCCGTCTTTCGGAGAAGAAACGGCGCGCGGTTTTTATCTAACCGGCATCGGCTGGTATTTTGTCTTCGGCGAATATTTCGATTTGGCGCTTACGGCCGATTATTTTACATTGGGCACCTATGGTTTCCAGGCGGCGTCGCGTTACAAAAAAATGTACAAATTTGACGGTTCGTTTAATTTGCAATGGCGAAACAATGTGTCGGGGTTGCAAGGCTCTTCCGATTACGACCCGAGGCGCGAGTTTTCTATTAACTGGCGGCACCAGCAAGACCAGAAAGCCAATCCCAACATGTCGTTCGGCGCAAGCGTTTCATTTATGACGTCATCGTACCGTAGGAATAACAGCCAGACCAATCCGCAAATGGCGTTGCAATCGAGTGCGCAGTCGAGTATTTCGTTCCGCAAGTCCTGGGAAGGCTCGCCGTTCAACCTTTCGGTCAACCTGACGCACAGCCAGAATATGCAGGACAGTTCGTACGACTTGACCTTGCCCAATTTTACGCTTACCATGAACACTATATACCCCTTCAAGCGGAAGAATGCGGTGGGAAAGGAACGTTTTTACGAACGTTTTGCGCTGGGCTATATCACTACCTTCGACAATAAAATCAGCTTCAAGGAATCGGAATGGGGAAGCCCCGACTTTTGGAGCAAACTGGAAAACGGGATGAAACATAATTTCAATATCCAGCTTCCGTCGTTCAATATATTAAGCCATATTCAGCTTGCCCCCAGCGTTACCTATGGAATGACCATGTTTTTTCAAAACATCACCAGGACGTATAACGATTCGACGAAAAGAGTAGAAGATATAAAAAGCAATGCCTTTTCCAACCTTTATCTCAGCCATGACCTCAGTTTCGGTATTTCGGCAAGCACCCGCCTGTACGGCACTTTTGTTTTCGGGCGTAACGCATTTATACAGGCTTTCCGCCACATGATTTCGCCGAGCATCAGCGCGTCGTTTCGCCCCGACCTCGTTACGTGGGGCTGGAACAGGGGCTACACAACCTACCGGCAGGACAGCTCCGATGTGGAATATTATTCCTACGCCGGCGTCTACCCGGCGTCCGGCAGGGGGCGCTCGGCGGGGCTCAGCTTCTCGTTAAGCAATAACCTTGAAATGAAAATACGCAATAAAAAAGATACGGTTAACGGCGGCGCCTCCAAAGTGAAGCTGATAGACAACCTCAGCCTGAGCAGCAGCTACAACTTTTTGGCGGATTCCATGAAACTTTCAAACATCAGCATGTCGCTGAACACAAATATTGCCGGGAAAGTAGCCGTGAATGCCAATGCTTCTTTCGACCCGTATGCCGTAGATATCAATCGTGGCGGCAGCAGAATCGGCAAGTATGCCGTGAGCGCCGGGCAAGGGCTTGCGCGCTTGATATCCTTCGGCTTTTCTTTCGGCTACCAGTTCAAGGGCGGCGAGAACGGATTTAAGAATAAGGCGCCCTCGCTGGACGGTATCCAGCACTATCATCCCGAAACAGGCGAATACCTTTATACGGAATACCAGTTCTACCAGGACTTCAAAGCTCCCTGGTCGCTGGGTTTTAACTATTCGTTTAACTACAATACCAACTATACGCAAAACGCTTTGGGGATAGGAATAAAACAGAATAATTATGTGCAATCGTTGGGGTTGAACGGGCAGGTGAAATTGACGGAGGCCATGAATGTTTCAGTAGCTTCGGGGTTCGATTTTAAAAATTTGAAACTGACGATGACGACCTTCAATATCCATTATGACCTGCATTGTTTTGAATTTGCCGTTTCATGGACGCCTTTCGGAAGTTACCGGAGTTGGAACTTCCATTTCAACGCCAAATCATCCATGCTGGCCGATTTGCTGAAATATGAAAAACATGCCAGTTACGTATATTAGGGAATATGGACAACAGAACATAGACTTGGAGAACATAGACATTTGTCCATGTTCTATAAGTCTATGTTCTGTTGTCCATGTTCTGTTGTCCATGTTCTCCAAGCCTATGTTCTGCCTTCTGTTTTTGCTGTTGGCTGCTGCGCCTGCCGCCGCCCATTGCGCGCCGCAAGATACGGCAAGCGTTCGCCCGCCGGCGGTACAACCGGCGCTGCCGCCTTACTTTTCGCCATTCTACAATAGCATGATCACAAAACCGATTAAGCTTGATTTCCCCATAGACCCTTTGCTGGTAGACGCTCCGTACAACGATGCGGTAACGCAGCGAAATCTGCTTTCTGTGCGCAATATGGAACAGCAGGTCATCGGCAAGTTGAGGAATGAGTACCGGCAAATGCAAATAAATGCCGGCTTGTCTATGGTAGTAGGCCTTTTCTTCTGGGGCGCGCTGGTGGAAGAAAATGTACGGGGCTATATTAACTACCGGAATGAGCAGCGGAACCAACCGCCGCCCCCAGCGCCGGCACGCCCTCCGGAAGTGCGAAGGCCATAAATCTGCGTCCTCACTTTATTTTACTACTCAACGGATGTTTCAGGTTGGCGAATTTGCTCAGGCGCGCCGACACTTTCCCTACAATGATAGGCGTTTCTATGAGCAGGGGGATATGGTTTTTGTCGTCGGAAATCCAGATGAAGAGTTCGTTCTTCCCGTCAAAAACTTCGCCGGCCACCGGTCTGGCAGAGATTTTTATACACCGGAATGTCCCCAGGCCGCTTATTTTTTTCACTTCTTTTCCGATGTAACGGTAATAGATGTGGAACATTTCTTCGTCCACCGCAAAAGAGATGGGGATGACCTGCCCCTGGGTGAAATGTTCAAAATCCAGGTTGCGGGAATTGTAAAAGAGGCCTACAAAATCGAAGGTGCACGACTTTCCCTGTAGCGTCGTGTCTTTGGCGGCGCCGTCCTGCCGCTGCACGGATGCGCGAATGGTATAGTCGGTATTGTTAAAGAGGTAGGTGTTTTTTATGGAATAGCCGCCTTCGCTGATATTTCGGTGAAAGTACAGCGGGCGCAGGTTGGAGGCCAGGAAACGCGCTTCGTACACGTCGCGCACCATGAAAAAATGATCGTAAAACCGGTACGTCTTGGCATACGCCCGCGCATAAAAATAAGTGGTGTCGCGGAATTTTTCTTTGGTAAGCATCATCGTGGCTTCTCCCACGTCGGTATTGATGATGCCCCATTTATAATTGGCGACAATCGTCAGGCGTTCGTTTGCCTGAAAAGCCAGCTGTTCGACGGTAAGTTCACGCAGCGGCATACAGGCGGTATCCTGCTGTGCAAAAGCGATGCCCGGCGAAAGAAACAGCGACAGGAAAAAAGCCCCCCGCCATCCAACGATATTATTTTTTTGTCTTGTTTTCATATCCCATTCCTAACTTTTAGTTTTTAACTTTTAACTAATCACGCTATAGTCTTTGTCCTGGTTATGCAGTTGCTTCAGCCGCGTGCACAGGCGTTCGTTATGTTCATTGGACAGATGGGGGTCTTTTCCCAGAATTTTTTCCGCTAAGTTACGGGTAAATTCCAATAATCTGCCGTCTTCCGCCAAATTGGTAATGCGCAAATGGAATGCTATCCCGCTTTGCTGCGTGCCTTCGAGGTCGCCGGGGCCGCGCTGCTGCAGGTCGGCTTCGGCAATTTTAAAACCGTCGTTGGTGGAAACCATTAGCTGCATTCGCTTGCGCGTTTCAGTGGAGAGTTTCTGCCCGGTCATCAGGATACAGTACGATTGTTCCGCCCCGCGCCCCACGCGCCCGCGCAGCTGGTGCAGCTGCGACAGCCCAAACCGCTCGGCGCTTTCGATAATCATTACCGTAGCGTTCGGCACATTCACGCCCACTTCAATCACCGACGTTGCCACCATGATATGCGCTTCTCCCTTGACAAACCGTTGCATTTCGAAATTTTTGTTTTCGGCGGGCATCTGCCCGTGCACGATGGCCGTAACGTATTCGGGCAGCGGGAAGGCGCGCGAGATGCTCTCGTAGCCGTCTTCCAGGTTTTTGTAGTCCATCTTTTCCGATTCCTTGATGAGGGGGTACACCACATAAATTTGCCGTCCGGCTTTTATCTGTTCTTTCATAAATCCGAAAACGCGCAACCGTTTGCTGTCGTTGAAGTGTATGGTTTTTACAGGTTGCCGTCCGGGCGGCAGCTCGTCAATCACCGACACTTCGAGGTCGCCGTAGAGCGTCATGGCCAAAGTGCGCGGAATGGGCGTGGCGGTCATCACCAGTACGTGCGGCGGCTGTTCGTTTTTGCTCCACAGCCGGGCGCGCTGTTCCACGCCGAAGCGGTGCTGCTCGTCAATCACCACGAAGCCGAGATTTTTGAACTGCACCGCATCTTCAATCAGGGCGTGCGTTCCGATGAGCAGGTGCAGCGAGCCGTCGAGCAATTGCTTGTGCAAGGCCGTGCGTTCTTTCCTTTTGGTGGAGCCGGTGAGCAGCCCGACGTTTACGGCACTGTCCCGTAAAAACCCCTGAATGCTTTCGAAGTGTTGCTGTGCAAGGATTTCCGTTGGCGCCATGATGCACGACTGATAGCCGTTATCGGAGGCAATGAGCGCACAAAGCAATGCCACCAGCGTTTTTCCGCTTCCCACATCGCCTTGCAGCAGGCGGTTCATTTGCCTGCCGGTACTCATATCCTTGCGGATTTCTTTGATCACGCGCTTCTGGGCGTTGGTGAGCGTAAACGGCAGGCGGCGGAAACAGTCATTGAAATGTTCCCCGACGGTATTAAAAACAAACCCCCGCGAAGTTTCCTTGCGCTTGTTGCGCACCCGGAGCAAGCCCAGTTGAAGGTAAAACAGTTCTTCAAATTTCAGGCGATATTGCGCCTGTTGCAGCCGTTCGGCGCTTTGCGGGAAATGAATGTTGAACAGCGCGTCGCGCAACGGCATCAGCTTGCAGTGCCGGACAAGGTAATCGGGAAGGGTTTCCGTGATTTTATCCAGCACGGCATTAGCGAGGTTGGTTTGCAGGCGCAGAAAGGCGCGTTGCCCCAGCCCGTTTGTCTTTAATACTTTTGTGCTGCCATACACGCCCTGCAAGGCCGACAGCAGGGGCTGGCCGTCGGTTTGCGGCTCGTCCACTTCGGGATGCACCAGGTTGATTTTTCCGTTGAAGGAAACGGGTTCCCCGAATACAATGTATTCCACGCCGGCCTTTAATTTCTCCTGAATCCATTTCAACCCTTCGAAAAACACCAGCTCCACGATGCCGGTGCCGTCGGAGAAATAAGCGATATAGCGTTTTTTCCGTTTGCCGTAACTGATTTCCTGAAACCGGACGATTTTCCCGCGCAGCTGGATATACGGCAAATCGGGCGTCAGCTCATTGACCTGATAAAATTTCGTGCGGTCGATATACCGGCGCGGAAAAGTATAAAGCAGGTCTTCAAACGTAGAAATACCCAGTTCCTTGAACAGTATCTCCGCGCGCTTTGGGCCTACCCCCGTAAGATATTTTATATCGCTGCTTAACATTTCAATTTGAGTTAAGAACTAAGAGTTAAGAACTAAGAGTGCTGGCGTCAGCCAACGCTTAGTTCGTAACTCTTAACTCTTAGTTCCGTTCTCTCCCCATCGTTCGGCAATATAGTCCAGCAATTGCGTAAGTTCTTCCGCATTGTTGGAAGTAAGCATTTTCAGGCGCGTTTCCTTGAAATGCTCTAATTTTTTAAAATAATGGCTCAGGTGGCGGCGCAGCTCGAGGATGCCGACATAGCCGCCTTTAAACTCCATAGACTTTTGCAGGTGCAGTTTCGCCAGCGCCACCCGTTCGTTCACGCCCATTTCGGGCAGCCGTTCCCCTGTTTGCAGGTAGTGTTTTATTTCGCGGAAAATCCACGGATGCCCGAAGGTTGCACGGCCAATCATAATGCCGTCCACGCCATAGCGGTCAAACAGGTTTTTTACGGTTTCCGGCGTATCGGCATTGCCGTTGCCTATCACCGGGATGCGCAGGCGCGGGTTCTTTTTCATCTCGCCGAGCAGCGTCCAGTCCGCCTCGCCTTTGTACATCTGGGCGCGCGTGCGGGCATGTACCGTGATGGCGGCAATCCCTGCGTCCTGCAGCTGTTCGGCGAGGGTTGCAATATTTTTATGCGCCTCGTCCCAGCCCAGCCGGGTTTTTACGGTCACGGGAATATTCACGGCGCGTACAATCTGCCGCGCCATCTCAATCATTTTTTCCGGTTCACGCATCATGCCTGCGCCTGCGCCGCGATTGGCGATTTTCTTCATCGGGCAGCCGAAGTTGAGGTCAATTACATCGGGGCGGGCTTGCGCCGCTATGCGCGCCGACTCCACCATCGCATCGGCCAGGTGGCCGTAAAGCTGAATCCCGACAGGGCGTTCATAGTCGTAGACCGTCAATTTCCGCAACGTTTTTTTGACGTCCCGGACAAGCCCGTCGGACGACACAAATTCCGTATACATCATATCCGCGCCATAGCGTTTGCAGATATAACGAAACGACGGGTCGGTGACTTCGTCCATAGGCGCCAGAAAAAGCGGCTGATATCCCAATTCCAGACCGGCGATTTTCATTTTGTAAATTTCATCCTGCAAAGATAATACTTTTTGCGCAGGAAGGGGAGGAATGCCCTTCGGGCGATGAAAGGTATGAATGCCCTTCGGGCGGGGAAGGGGAGGAAGTTAAGAACTAAGAGTTAAGAGTTGGCTGACGCCATTTTTAATGGAGAATTGAAAATGGAGAATGGAGAACTGGCTGGCGCAGGAGGGCAGTAGGCAGTTTTCAGTAGCAGTAGGCAGTGGCTGGCGCAGGAGGGCAGTCGGCAGTCATGAAATTCTCTCATATGATTTCCCTTTTTTAAGTTAATATAT
>JAITSM010000111.1 GCA_031287815.1 Prevotellaceae bacterium | reverse complement strand
GATAAGGTAGCGCCGGAAATAACACTACCATTACGGTACCATTGGTAGGTAATGCTGTTGTCGCCGCCGGAGGCTGCCGTGCTGTTGCCAATAGTAGTGACCGCTGCCCCGCTGCAAATTGTCTGCCCGGTGGTGGCAATCGCGCCGGAAGTGAATGCCGGACGCACGGTAACCGTCCCTTTGTTCGATACCGCACTTGTGCAGCCGTTCGCATTGCGGGCGGTTACCGTGTAGGTAGTCGTGGCGGTTAAACTTTGGGTGGTGGTGATGGTTGACAGATAGGTTACGCTGGTGGCGCCGTTAATGTTCCATGTATAGGTCATTGGCGATGTCGTGCCACCGCCAACAGCGGCGGAGAGGGTGGCTTTGGTGTTGTAACAGATCGTTTGCGAAGTTACAGTAGCGGCGGGTGCAGGGGGAATAATGCCGGCGGGATTATCGGTAGCGTCGGTGATAGCGGTAATGCACCCCAACTTAAAGGTATTTGCATCGGTCGTAGTAGAACTGCCGTTGTTATAGGTAATACTAAATGGCGACGTGCCGTATAAATCGTATCCGCCTTCAGGCTTAATTTTCGCTTCCGGCGGATAATTCAAGGCGTAGGCGCACCAGTTGAATTGCCGTACGCCGGCGTCAAGGCTCAAAGCCGCCGTAATGTTTGCGCTGCCGCTGCTGCTGCCGGCAGTGTTTAACCAGAAGCCGCGATTGGTTTGGGTAGCGATGGCGGCAGAGCCGTTACCGGTGGCGGTAGCCCCTGTAACAAGGGCGCGCTTCCAGCTATTGTCCGCCGTGGAGGCATTTTCTACTTTAATATAGTCCACAATCACCCAGAGTTGGTTGTTGTGCGCAGGTGCATCCCATGTGAGGGTGAAGGAAACTTTGTTGGGGTAATTCACCGCCATGTTGGTAACGGTTACTTTGGCAGACAAGCCCCCTAATCCCCAAAAGGGGAATAATAATAAGGCAAGAAGCCCTCTAAATTCCCCAAAGGGAAGCCCCCTAAATCCCCCAAAGGGGGTGTTTTGTGTAGAGCGCATGCGCTTCGTTCCCCCTTTGGGGGTTAGGGGGCGTGTTTGTTTTGATTTTTTTTTCATGATTGTTAGTTGGTTATTGGTTGTTTATTATATAAAGCCCGATGGGCTGTTATACTCATAATTAATTTTTAGTTTCTAACTTCCTTCCGGCTTTTGGGATTGTTTTGCACTTTCCAAACACAAACATTTTACAAAACAATCCCCCTCGCCGCAGGTTATTACATCTTGGCAACTTTTATTCGTTAGTCTGGTATTGGGGATTTCTCTTCTCAGAGCGGTTGGTCAGTCATAAAACGTGTAACGTGGACTAAACTTATCGTAATTTGAGGTTCTTGACTACCCGTATAATAAATAAGCTGAATCCACGATTCTCTGTGTGGTTTTATTCTATTCTTATTATACAGAAATTGTCAAGATTTCAAATTACAGAATAAAAGTACCCAAAATGTTAAAGAGCACAAATCGGCTACAAAGGTAAAAAAGATTTACAGATTTACAAAATTTACTTTTTGAGATAAGAACTAAAAATTAAGGGTTAAGCGTTGGCTGGCGCTAGTCCTACCTTCTACTTTATAATTCGTAACTTTTTATTACCTTTGTCCCGATAATTTAAAAACGAATCAACATATGAAACTATTAGAAGGAAAAACAGCTATTGTTACCGGCGCGGCGCGCGGCATTGGAAAAGCCGTAGCGTTACGCCTGGCGCAGGAAGGCTGTGCTATTGCATTCACCGATTTGGTGCTGGACGAGAACGCGAAAAAAACCGAAACGGAACTGCTGGCGCTGGGCGTCAACGCCAAAGGCTACGCCTCCAACGCCGCCAAATTCGATGAAACCCTGCAGGTGGTAGATGCGATTGTAAAAGATTTCGGACGGGTAGACGTTTTAATCAATAATGCCGGCATCACGCGCGACGGGCTGCTGTTGCGCATGGGCGAAGAACAATGGGATGCGGTGATCACCGTTAACCTGAAATCGGCGTTCAACTTCACGCGCGCCGTAGCGCCGGTAATGGTGCGCCAGCGGTCGGGCAGCATTGTCAACATGAGTTCTGTGGTCGGCGTGTCGGGCAATGCGGCGCAAGCCAACTATTCGGCCTCCAAAGCGGGCATGATCGGGCTGGCAAAATCGGTGGCGAAAGAACTGGGGTCGCGCGGTATCCGCTGCAACGCTATTGCGCCGGGCTTCATCATCACCGAAATGACGCACCAGCTTTCCGACGAAGTGCGTGAAAAATGGCTGGAAACAATTCCCCTGCGGCGCGGCGGCACACCGGAAGACGTGGCAAATGTCGCGCTGTTCCTTGCCTCCGACTTGTCAGCCTACGTCAGCGGGCAGGTAATCCCTGTCTGCGGAGGAATGAATACTTGAAAATTAAGAATTAGGAATTAGGAATCAGGAATCTCGTTATGTTCTTTTTTCTTCATTCATAACTTTGTTCACGGTTAGTATCTTCGCTAACCATCCGCGATGATTTCTGTTCTGAATTCTTATTTTTTTAAAAAGTATGAGGTTAAACTAACATCCGTAAATCTGTAAATAAATATAGGGCTTATGACTTACGACTTACGACTAAAGACTAAAATAATTACGCTGTTCTTCCTGCTGTGGGCATCCGTGGCGGTGGCGGCGGATGATTATCGTTTGGTATCGCTACAGGTGATGAAGCCGGCCAAGCAACCGGTATCGTTCACTGGCCGCTCGCCGGCGATTTACGCGGTACTGTATGCTACGGGAACCCGCGGCGAAACGCATACTTTCCGCAACGACAGCCTGCACGCCGTAGCGGCGGCCATAGGCGTCAAGGAAACGCTGGAAGAAATCGAATCGCTCGCCGACTATGATGTGCCGGTGTACAATTTTTATTCTTTCTGCACCGACACGGTTTCCTGCGCCGACAGCGTGGAAGCCATCACGGAAAACGATTTGCTGATTATTGTAAAAAACGTTACCGTCACGCCGTTCCAGCGCGTCGAGAAGCGAGTGTCAGAGCTCAGTTATGACAACTATTTTAATGTAGGAAGCTATGCGGTCTACACGGCGAGTTTTGAAGTGTACGACACGATTACCCGCACCTTTTCCCACAGGGAAACCCTCTCGGATACGCTGGTGTGGGACAAGAACGCCTTGAATGCGACGGAAGCCCTGAGCGAACTGCCTTCTACTGCGGAGGCGGCACAGCTGGCCGCTGCCGAAGCGGGAAAACTGTATGCCCGCCGGCTGGCGCCCTACTGGCTTACGGTGCAGCGTTTCTTCTATGTGCCGTCCTACAAGAATATGGAACAGGCAGCCGCCCATGCCGAAAATGCCGAATGGAGCGAAGCAATGAAAATATGGGAACAATATGCCGGGCACAACAACCGCAAAACAGCCGCACAGGCGGCGTTCAACATGGCGCTGGCGTGTGAAGTCAATGGCGACTATGAACTCTCGCTGGAATGGTTGCAGTATGCCGAAAAATCATATCCCATCAGCGCAATTGCAGGGTACCGCGCCGTCTTGCAGCGGAGGCTTAATGAAAGCGCGATTTTGGAAAAACAGTTGCAGGATTTATAAAAATTCAATATCTTTGCAACCTTTTTATTGCCTCCTTAGCTCAGCGGTAGAGCAGCTCATTCGTAATGAGCAGGTCGTCGGTTCAAATCCGATGGGAGGCTCGGAGAGAACTAAAAATTAAAAGTTAAAAACTAAGAGTTAAGAGCGCTGGCGCTTTTAACTCTTAACATTTAACCCGGCTAAATCCGCCAATCTGTAAATAAACTTATGCCTTTCAACTTTCAACTTCCTGCTTTCAACTTCCGGCTAATAGCGCTCCTGTTGCTTTTCTTTTCCTGCCGCTCGCCGCAGAAGGACAGGGAAGCGGGGTTTGAAACCTATTACTCCCCTGCGTACGCCAACGGATTTTATCTCGAAAAAAAAGGCGATGAAAAACTGCTGCATGTCTTCAACCCCTGGCAGGGCGCGAAGAATATGGAGTTGCTGTACCGCCTGCTCCCGCGCGAGAGGTTTCACAATTCCCTGCCGGTGAATTATATTCCGGCGCCGATTCGGCGGGTTATATGTTTGTCCACTTCGCATATCGCCTTTGTCGACTGTATCGGGCAGGCCGCGACGATAGCGGGAGTGTCCGGCGCCGGCTACATTACCAATCCTTCGGTTCTCGAACGCCTTGCCCGCGGCGAAGTCCGCGACGTGGGATACGAAACGCTACTGGACTATGAAACGATCGTTACCCTGCAACCCGATGTGGTCTTTGCCTACGGCATCAACGACGAAATGGCCGCCACCGTCGGCAAGCTGAATGAAATGGGCGTACGCGTGGTCTATTTGGCCGATTATTTGGAAGAATCCGTGTTGGGAAAAGCGGAATACATGATAGCCGTCGCAGCGTTCTATCACCAGGAAGACGACGCCATCAGCCGGTTTTCGGAGATAGCGCAACGCTACGAAACGATTGCCGGGGAAGTACGCGCCGCAGCCCCGCAGCCCACCGTGCTAATGAATGCGCCGTGGCGCGACGCATGGTACATGCCCGGCGAGGAGAACTACATGAACAAGCTGGTAAACGACGCCGGCGCACGGATACTCGGGTTGCGCAGCGGGCGGAACAGCACGCCGTTAAGCCTGGAAGAGGCCTATACATACGCCATGCAAGCCGACTACTGGCTGCATCCGAATGCTTACCGCACCCTGCGCGAGCTGGAAACCGCCGACGCCCGCTTTACCCGCACGCCGGCATTTATAACTAAAAAAATATACAACAACACCCGCCGCTTTACTTCCGGCGGCGGCAGCGACTTCTGGGAGTCCGGCGTCGTGCATCCCGATGTGGTATTAAAAGATTTGGCGCACATTTTCCATCCCGGTATTTTTCCGGAACATGCATTGGTTTATTATGAACAACTGCGCTAAATCCCGCATGGAACCGCCGGATATACGGATAGCCGATTATAATTATCCGCTGCCCGATGAACGCATCGCTAAATTCCCATTAGCACAGCGCGACCGGGCAAAGCTTTTAACGTATAGCGCCGGAAACATCGGGCACACGGTTTTTACGGAGCTTCCGGCGTTGTTGCCCCCCGATTCACTGCTGGTTTTTAACGAAACAAAAGTCATCCCGGCGCGGCTGCTTTTCCGGAAAGATACCGGCGCAGTGGTAGAGCTATTTTGTCTGGAGCCCTTGTCGCCCGCCGGATACGAAGCCTGCTTTGCCGCCACAGCATCGTGTGAATGGCGGTGTATTGCCGGCAATAGCAAGCGTTGGAAAAACGGCAAATTATACCTTCCCTTCGGGCGGCACGCCCTGTCGGCTACCTTGCTGGAAAAGCAGGGCGACAGCGTGCGCATACGGTTTGAATGGGATGGCGGCGCGCCGTTTGCACAGGTGCTGGAGCAGTGCGGCGCAACCCCTCTCCCACCCTACCTGAAGCGCGACGCCGTGCCGGAAGATACGTTGCGCTATCAAACGATATACGCCCGCTACAAGGGGTCGGTGGCGGCGCCCACGGCCGGGCTGCACTTCACGCAGGCCGTACTCGACGAACTCGCGCAGCGCGGAATAGCTACCGAAACCCTGACGCTGCACGTGGGCGCAGGAACATTCCGCCCGGTAAAATCGGCGACGGTTGCCGCGCATGTCATGCACAGCGAGCCGTTCACCGTTAGCCGCAACGCCCTGCACAACATTTTAAAATATGCAGGAAACATCATCGCGGTAGGAACGACCTCTACCCGCACGCTGGAAAGCCTCTATTTTCTGGGGCAACAATGCCTACTCGGACAACCGCCGCAAGCGGTAACGCAATGGGAAGCCTGCACAACCCCCTGCAAAGCCGCTCCACAAGAAGCATTGCAGGCATTGCTGCAATATATGGAAAATAACCGGCTGGAAAATATCCACGCCGCCACCCAACTGCTGATTGCGCCGCCGTACCCGTTCCGCACAGTGCGCGGGATGATCACCAACTTCCACCAGCCGCAAAGCACGCTGCTGTTATTAGTCAGCGCATTCATCGGCGACGACTGGCGCAACGTATACGCCTACGCCCTGCAACATGATTTCCGTTTCCTAAGCTACGGCGACAGCTCGTTGTTGTTGGTTTAAGGTTTAAAGTTTAAGGTTGCTGACGCCGGCTACGTCAGACTCCACTCACAAAAAAATCCGCCGGCATGTTTCCATACCGGCGTCTTTCATTTTCCGCATGTAGGGGCGAAAAATTTTTGCCCCTACGCCGTTCACCGTATCAAGGTATCGCCACATTCATTATATCTGTCCAAGGCCCTTTTTCGCCGCGCGTATTTTCCCAGCGGAGGGCGAAGTAGAGCTTCTGGCCGCGCTGGTCGCGTTCGAAGGCGAGGGTGAAGGGCGAGTTGGTGTCGATTTCGGAATGAACGAGCTCGTCCCAGCGTTCCGGCGGGGTTTCGAGAATGGCCCAGCGGATTTCCACGCCGTGCTGCCCGGGGGGCTTGCCTTTTTTGCGGTCGCTGCCCAGTTCGAAAAAATAAATACCCACGCGTCCCCGCGTAGCGGT
>JAITSM010000102.1 GCA_031287815.1 Prevotellaceae bacterium | reverse complement strand
TGCACAGTCGGCAAAAGGATTCGCCTTGACTTCTTTTGCCAATGCCAACGCCGATTGCAGCGGTAACACATCTTTTACAGAAAGGAAATTTTTCATGAGCGCTCTAAAAGTTTATCAAGGATGCAAAGATACAAAATAAACTTTTAACTCCGCTGTTCTTGCATAGTCAAAGTTGCCATAAGAAACTCTTTTACTTCTGTAATTTCTTTTTTATTTTCCCCGGCGGTAAAAAATTCTCGCCGGTGACTACGGGCATACCGGTTTTCGCTTCCAACTCCTTGCGGGCATTTTTTGCTATCGCCCCACCTTTTTTACTAACTTGAGCATTTTTCACAAATCCTTTTGCCTGTTCGCTTTCGGCAATCCGACGAGTGGAAAGTTCTGCCAACGCAGTAAAAATTAGCTCCGCTTCCGACATGTGGTCACGCAAATTCTGTGACTTCAGGCTTTTCAGTTCTTTATGTTCTCGCACCGTTAAACCTGTCCACTCTTGATGGATGATGTTGGTAAGGGCTGCAAATTCGTCCTGTTCTTTAATACCGGATTCTTTCCAATAATCGGTCAGTTTATTGCGGGTTTCCTGACCGGACATGCGTTGCTGAATCCATTTTTCGCTTCGTCCGAGCCGTATCCAGTTTTCTCTGGCGCGGTCGAGGCTTTGTTCCGGATCAACCGTTTCCTGAATCCGTTCGTAACCGACTTTGGCAAGCCACTGTTTAAACGGTTCAGCTTTAGGCGACGGAACAGACTGAATAATACGCAATAAGCCTTGCACATCGGCACAATCGGTTTCTCGCATTTTTCCATCCGGAGCACGCATTTTCAACTGTCGACAAATTGTCGACAGTTCAATTCCATCTTCGAGTTGCACACGTTGCTTCATCTTATACCAATAATCTCGAGGACTAGCGCTTTCCGTCAAAATCTCAACCACGTCTATTACTGAAAAATACCATTCTTCTTTTTCCTCATCCCAGTGGGTACGGACTTTCTTGCCTTCAAACAATTTGATAGCAGTTTCTCGTGTCATATCCTTATATTTTTACGAACCACAAAGATACAAAATAAACTTTTAACTCGCCATCTCTTCTTATACAGTTTCTATCAAGCGGCAAATTCTTAACAAGATGCCCCCCTGTAGCTATAAAAAACACAATAAGTATAAAAATTAAACTTTAATAACGCATTTTAACAATTTTCTATTTGGATTTTAAAATATAGTGTCTATATTTGCAACGTAAAATTTTATGTTCTTTATATATTAAAATAGGCGTTAGCTTTTAAGCTCTCTACATGCAAATATCACTTTAAAAAATAAACATAGAATAAGTTAGGCCCGTGCTGTCTTAGCACGGGCCTAACTTATTCTATGTTTATAGGTTGTGATATACCTTGCATGTGGGATATTTTAGGTTCGTGCTTTTTTAGTTTACTCCTGAGAAACAAATGGAAATTGTTAGATAGTATTTTGTCTATGATTTAAAATCTATTGTCTAATATCCTACATTTAAAATATGTGTTGCAATATATTTGCGATATGGAATTTTATTGTATATATGAAATTAATGGTTAATGGTTAGTGATTAATGTTTAAATAATGAAAAACATATAAAGCAATTTATGAAAACAAAAATGTAAAGACGCACGGCCGTGCGTCTCTGCTGCTGGCCGCACTGCTACTGCCGACTGGCCTGTGGGCACAAAATGGCGTGACGGTGTCAAACCTTATGGTGAACGCCGGAACGGCAACATTCAACGTAAGTTGGAATAAAAACGCCATGCCGGCGGCAATATGGAGCGACACCGTGTGGGTGTTCGTGGACTACAATAACAACGGCGTGATGACGCGGTTGCCGTTGTTACCGGGCGCTACCTTAACCGCTACTTCGCCGGGTGGAAAGGTGATTGAAGAAACAGGAAATAACAAAGGTGTATGGGTGGCCGGCAATGCGCGAAGCGCCGGCAGTTTTTCTGCTACAGTCAAACTGCTTACTGCTACTGCCGACTTAAACGGCCTGTGCGCTTATGCCATCAATTACCAGCCGGTGGGGGAATATATTTCCGGCACAGAAATTTCGTTTACGGGCACGCCGCCCTATGACCTTGTATTTAAAAGCGGCGGTACTCTTACGATAAACGCCGGCTCCTTTGTGCTAACGGAAGCGTTGCAATCATTTACCGACATGACGGGTGCACCGTGCTCATTTACTTGCATTCCTCCTGCGGCGCCCACCAACCCGAGCGCCAATTCACGTTGCGGTAGTGGTGCGGTGACGTTTAGCGCTACGGTGCCGAGCAGTATAACGATAGATTGGTACGATGCATCGAGTGGTGGTTCAGTGGTGAGTGGCGGCTCAGGTGTAACGTCATTTTCGCCGACCCTGACCCAAACGACGACGTATTATGCCAAGGCAAGGAATACTAACACTCCGGGTTGTGTGTCATCGTCACGGTTGGGTGTGACGGGGACAGTCCGAGCGTATGGCTCTGCCGGTTCAGCGCCGGGCCAGTGCGGTTGTGGTACCGGCTTGACTAACTGCAGTGGTACCTGCAAATCCTCTTGCTCAGCCTTCACGGCTTGCTCTGGCTTTACAATGGTGACCGACCTGATATTTGAGCAAGGCAAAGCGCTGGCGTGGTACAAGGCCAAGGCTACCTGCACTGATAAGGGCTCAGGTTGGACGCTTCCCAATGCATCACAGTTGGCCTGCTTGTACGACAACCGCTCAAAACTCCCTGGTGGGTACAGCAATGGAACCTACTGGTCTAGTACCGAACGTATATGCATACTCCCCTGCCGCTACGCTAAAAGTTTCTATGACGGATCCGAAGGCGGCCAACTCATCGACAACGAGTATTACGTTAAATGCGTCAAGTAGTCAAAAAAAAAGGTACATAATGCTAACAAGTCCGCCCAAGTTCTGTGCGTTAAAGTGGCCGAAAGTGGGTTGCGGCGTTGGGCGGGACAAAGGGGGCTGCCTTACAAATGAACAATTAACAATGAATAATGAACAATAGGGAAAATGTGGTTTAATGGTCAAATATTAGGATAAATTATTTATAACTAAAATGCACAATGAAATACATCATAATTCATACATCATACTTTTTTAACTATTTCTTTGATTTTTTCCTCCGGCAGATTGGTGAGTTCCGAAATATCTTTCACTGAAAGCTGTTTGCGCCAGAGATTAAGCGCCATTTCTATAAGGGTTTTTTCTCTACCAATGGCTTCACCCTCGGCTTTGCCTTTTTCCCTGCCAATGGCTTCGCCTTCTATCAAGCCTTCTTTTTTGGCCGTATTGATTGAACTCCATTGGCTCCGGCGGGTATCCACCGCACGGTCATACGCCCGCTTATCCTCATCCGATAGCCGGTCGTAGTCCAACAACTCGCGCGCCTGCGCCAAGCCCTGCGCCTCGAAGCCGTCTATCA
>JAITSM010000067.1 GCA_031287815.1 Prevotellaceae bacterium | reverse complement strand
GACATGACCAGCGGTGGGCAAATGACGTCCAGCACCAGCCGTTCCGACGTAATCTGGAACGTCGGATATACGATTATCAATACCGCCAACGGTGTGATTGAAAATGCCCAGGAAGTAGGGCTTGATGCGGCACTGGTTGCCGAAGCCAATTTCTTCCGTGCTTTCCACTACTTCTCATTGGTGCAAACTTTCGGCGGCGTGCCTCTGGATTTAGGTTCCGGTGAGTTGAAGTTCAACACTACCCCCTCGCGCGTAAGCGTACGCAACACCGTGCCGGAAGTCTATACGAAAGCCATTTTCCCGGATCTGAAGTATGCTGTAGACAACCTGCCTGATAGTCCGCGTCAAACAGGAACGGTGGCAAAAACTGTTGCCCTGCTGTATTTGGCAAAAGCTTACCTTACCTACGGCTGGTGGTTACAAAATCCGAACAATATCCCGACCTATCCGGAATGCGCCCGCACCGACCCCGACGGGCACGATGCTAACTGGTATTTCCAACAAGCCTACAATGTAGCAGTCGAAGGCATTGAGAATGCGGGTACTTCTTATGGCTTACTCGATTATTTCTATGATGTGCACTTGGGAAGCAACGACCGGAACAAGGAAATTCTGCTCTATACCGACCACACGGAAAACAGCGAATTTTACAACGGCGCCAGCCTGACCTATGGCGGAGGCGGTGCTCCCGGAAACTTTGCCGGATGGATGGTAACCTGCCAAACCGAAAATATCAGGAGTGCGACGGATGCAGCAGGTTCGAATTGGGTAAGTTCTGTTATTCGTACGGATGCGCAGGACATAGGCCGCCCATGGACACGCATGGCGACTCCCATTGGCGTATTTACAAATACCTTTGCCAACAAAACGGAAGACTCCCGTTATGACGGCACTTTTGTTAGCGTCTATCGCGCCAACTTTAACGTGTATAGCATTCCGGGTCTCTATAATGCAAACTTTATGCCAGTTTATCCCGACGACGCCATACTCTCTTTCTTGCCTGAAGATTTGGCAACACATGCCGATTATTCTAATGCGATATACAAGAGCAATGTTGCCGCAGGGGTAGTGCCCGGCAGAGCCGACTATGTAATGGAACCGAGCTTTATAAACAGACAGTATTATCCCGGGAATTGGAAACTCGGTCCATATCGTACCAATACCACCGGCATTGGACAACCGAATGCTGAAAGCACCCGTCCGTTCAACATTGCCAAGTTCTCGGAACTCTACCTCATAGCCGCTGAAGCCGCCGTGAAAGGCGCAACGCCGGTAGCAGACAAGAGCGCACGGGACTTAGTGAATGTGCTTCGCGCACGCGCCGGCAAATGGCGCTGGGATCATGCTGGAAATGTAGCCAAAAATGAAGACCATAGCGCCGCTATGATAGCCGCTACGCCCGCCACGATAACCATCGACTATATTCTGGAAGAACGCTCGCGTGAATTTTTCGGCGAAGGCTACCGCTGGTTTGATTTGGTACGTACCCAAAAATGGGATGAGATTGCCGGCAGCTATCAAATTTGCGAAGGAAATGCTGCCAACCGTACGCCGCAAACGTTTATCCGCACCATTGAACCTCATCATTATTTGCGCCCAATTCCGCAAACTCAGATAGATGGCATGGAAATGACGGCGGAAGAAAAGATTGCATACCAGAATCCCGGATATTAAAATATGAACTTAAACTAATATTTTTGTTTTACATTGGTTAAAAAAGTGATTTTGTTTTATTTGGAGAAGGGCTGCACATTGCGGCAGCCCTTTTTTATAATAACCAGGTAAAAGCAGAAAGTGAGAAGTATGAGGTATGAAGTATGAAGTATGAGGGAGCGGGCTTTGCGTCCTTTGTGGTTGAAAAAGAGTTTGGAAATAAATAGTCAATAGTAAATGTAAAAATAGTAAATAAAATCTGCGTTATCTGTGTGCTTTTTTATAAACAAAAATATATAAAATAAATATAAATTAAATATAAATCAAGTATGAAAAAAATTATTTCGTTAATATTATTTACGGGTCTTGCAGCATGTGTGTATGCACAAAATCCGTTTATCAGAGACCAGTTCACCGCCGACCCTACGGCAAGAGTCTTTGAAGGTAAGGTGTATGTTTATCCATCACACGATATTCCAAGCCCTGTTCCCCACCTTAAAGAGTGGTTTTGCATGGCTGATTACCACGTGTTCTCGTCCGAAAATCTTACAGACTGGACAGACCACGGAGTAATAGTAAGTCAGGAGAATGTTCCCTGGGTCAATCCGGAGGGATATAGCCTGTGGGCGCCCGATTGCATCGAACGCAACGGCAAATATTATTTCTACTTTCCTGCTCCTGTTAAAGATACGCTTATCGGCAGAGGAATGATGACCGGCGTTGCCATAGCCGACAAGCCCTACGGTCCCTTTATACCTCAGCCCGAACCCATAAAAGGAACTTTCGGCATAGATCCCTGCTCGCTGATTGACAAAGATGGACAGGCATATATCTATTGGGCAGGTTTCGGCGGATTGCTCGGAGCAAAACTCAAAGATAATATGACTGAACTTGACGGCAACCCTGTAGCGGTAGAGGGACTGCCCGCTCCCGACCAGGGAATGAAAGAAGGTCCCTTTGTATTCGAACGCAACGGTAAGTATTATTTCACTTTTCCATGGGTGAAAAACAACACTACCGAACTGCTGGCTTACGCTATGGGCGACAGCCCGCTTGGTCCCTTTGAGATGAAAGGCGAAATAATGGACGAATCGCCGACAGGCTGCTGGACAAACCACCATTCTATTATTGAATACAAGGGACAGTGGTATTTGTTCTATCACCACAACGACCTTTCGCCCAAGTTCGACAAGAACCGCTCTATCCGCATCGACTCGCTATTCTTCAATCCCGACGGCACAATTCAAAAAGTTATGCCAACTCTGCGCGGCGTGGGCATAACAGATGCGCGTAAAGAAATACAGATAGACCGCTACAGTCGCCTCGGCAGTACGGGAGTAAAAATCGATTTCATCGATACGGCAAACACTTTCGCAGGATGGAAAACCATCATGAGCGAAGATGGCGCTTATGTGCAATATAACAGAGTGGACTTCGGAAACAATGTGCCGAAAACAGTAACAGTTAAGACTTCTTCGTCTATGGGCGCTAAATTGCAGATACGTACGGGAGGACAAAACGGAACGATAATTGCCGAAGTTAATATACCGAAAAATGTACAATGGGCTGAAACATCCTATAGTCTTTCGAATATTCCGACAGGAATACAGGATTTGTTTATATCGCAGGCTGGCGCAGGCGATGCGGAAATAGACTGGATAAAGTTTCAATAGCATTGACTGCTTTTTCAATTACTATTAACCATTTTAAATAGTAATGATATGCAACTTTACATCGAAATAAAGCGATCAGAATAAAAATAATAAAAGGTTAAAATTAGAAAATCGTTTCTACAAAGCCCCGACAGGGTGTAACCCTGTCGGGATTTTGAAACAAAAGAATGAACATGATAACAATTACGAATCTTTAAATTATAAATTGTCAATAGTTAATATAAAAATAGGAAATAGGAAATGTCCCGTCAGGGACAGAATGTCGGTAGAAACAACAGGCGGCGCACGGCAAGCGTCCCGCAGGGACGCAATGTGTATAGCCTTGCGCAAGCCGTCAGGAATGATAATCATTAAATCTTTGAATATTGAAATCATTAAATTAAATAAAAATTGTCAATAGTCAATATAAAAATAGTAAATAGAAATAATGGAGAATTCAAAAGTCATAACATTGATGAAACCCTGACAGAGTTTAAAACTCTGTCAGGGTTAAACTGGGGGGAATAAATCATGTTGAATGATTTAAGAATAACAAATAAACAAATAAAAAGAAAATTATAACACACATAAAAATATAATTAATATGAAAAAAATTAAAGCATTTATTATTTGCCTTGCAGCCGCAGCAGGATGTCTGTGGCTGTCGAACTGCCAAAGCGGCACAAGCGTATCGAAAGATTTAAAACTTAACGATTCGCTGTACTTTGAAAAACACGGATTCAATATTCTTGTGTTCAGCAATATGTACGATAACATATTTGACGACTCGAAAATCAGTGCGGTGGAAATAATCCATCACGGTATCCGTACAGCCACCAACGGAGATGTGCGCCTGAACCCTACGCCCGGACAATGGGATCCTATTCCACAGTTTGTGGATAGAAAAGTGGACAAAGAAAATCAGCGCATAGAAGTAACACTGAAATTTGCCGCCTACGATTTTCAATACACCCTCGTAGCCGAAGCAAAAGGCGATGGACTGAATTTCGGCGTTAATGTGGACAAACCTCTGCCCGAAGCCCTTGCCGGCGTGGCAGGGCTCAACATAGAGCTTTTCCCGCCCGTGTTCTGGGGAACATCCTACATTATGGACGACAAATACGGTCTGTTTCCTACCTCGCCGGCGGATATTATGACCGTCATCAACGGACAGGTGGAACCTACGCCTATGGCGACAGGCAAAAACATTGAAATCGCACCCGACGACCCAATGAAACATCTTTCTATACGCCTTATCGAAGGAGAAGAACTGATGCTGCTTGACGGACGCAACAAACAGCAAAACGGAACATTCACAGTACGCACGCTGCTGCCATCGGGCAAAACGGGCAAAATAGCCGAATGGTTCATCACAGGCGAATCAGTTGCCGACTGGATACGTACGCCGGTTATTTCATATTCGCAGGTGGGCTATCACCCTGCACAGGCAAAACTCGCCGTAGTAGAACTCGACAAAAACGACAAGCCGCTTTCGTCCATCTCACTGTGGAAAATCAACAGCGACGGCAGCAGTACAAAAGCGCTTTCGGGAACGCCGAAAGTATGGGGAATGTTTTTGCGGTACAACTATCTGCAATTCGACTTTTCGGAGGTAAAAGAGCCGGGCATTTATGAACTGGAATACGGCAATCAGCGCACTGCGCCGTTCCCTGTTGCCGACGATGTTTTTGACCGCGTATGGTTTCCCACGCTCGACGTGTTTATGCCTGTACAAATGGATCACATGTTTGTGCGCGAAGCTTACCGCGTATGGCACGGTGCACCTCACCTCGACGATGCCCTGCAGGCTCCGCTCAACCGCATACACTGGGACGGATGGCGACAGGGAAGCAGCACGGAAAACAAATATAAACCTCTGCAGCATATTCCTG
>JAITSM010000022.1 GCA_031287815.1 Prevotellaceae bacterium | reverse complement strand
GCCGCCTTTGCGCAAGCGACTGTTACGCCTATCAGTGTAAATTATGATAACCACGAGGTGAAATTCCGCGTTTCATGGAATGCGGCCACAGCCGCCAACAACCGCGTATGGGTGTGGGTAGACTTTTGTTCCGTCGCCGGCACAACGCCGGGTACCTTTGCGCCAGCCACCATCACTTCGGCTTCCGTAACCTCCGGCGCCTACACGGATTTAAACGGGCGCGGTTTTTTTGTAACGGCTAACGGCGCGACCGTTACCGCCGCCTTAGGCGGTACCACCGGCCAGTTCAACTGGTGCGCCTATGGCAGCGACTATCCGCCGAATATAGGCGATTACAACGACGGAACGTATACATTAAGAGGTACGCCACCATTTACGCTGAAAGATGCAAACGGTAATACACAAATAGTAGCCGGAACAACCATAGCCCAATCATCTTTGAACATCATTCCCGTCACCATGACGGATGAAACCGGTTGTCCGGGTTATTTTTGCAAATATGTCGGTATGGATTTACACTTGAATGCTTCCTATCCATGCCAGCAACGCGCCAGCGGCGCAAAAAATTGGGAAGCGTGGATAAAAGACACCCGCGACCATGAATTATACCGGATTGTTTTGATGCCTGACAAGAAATGGTGGCTGGCGCAAAATGTAAAATATGCCGATGTGGGTTCTGCCATTAGCGGCTGCACAAAAGAGGAATGCGGCAAGGCTTATACATGGGCGCAAATTTACGCTTCCTATGCAGGGGGTTCGAGCGGTTCGACCGGCAATGTACAGGGTATATGCCCGCCCGGATGGTTATTGCCCACCCGCCTGACTTACGCCGCTCTCGCTGGAACATTCAATTCAGGTGTTGAGTTTGTAGCTGCATTGCGCCCACTCAACAATGTAAAATGCACGCCTAAAACTGACCCGCTAGGCTGGGCGAGCAAATTTGGTATCATTAATGGTAATGTATATGACTCCTTAAGCGCGTGGTACACAAATGACATCGGCCGGGAAGACGGAATAGTTTTAGACGAAATAACAACACAACAGAGCAAATGTGGTGAATGGAGCCAGACTGATAATGGTGAATCCAGTAATTTAGGTGTTGTTCGCTGTTATTACCAACCGTAAATTTTATAACAAGCTTGAAAAACTAAAATGTTCTTTACATACCACACAGGGGCAAAATAAAAAGGGGTTAAAATACGAACAGTTTATGCCGCCGTAAGGCAAAATGGGGGATGTCCCGAACGCGCCGGGGGATGTCCCGAACGCGCCGGGGGATGTCCCGAACGTGCCGGGGGATGTCCCGAACGCAGCGGGGGATGTCCCGAACGCGTCGGGGGATGTCCCGAACGCAGCGGGGGATGTCCCGAACGCAGCGGGGGATGTCCCGAACGCAGCGGGGGATGTCCCGAACGCGCCGGGGGATGTCCCGAACGCAGCGGGGGATGTCCCGAACGCGCCGGGGGATGTCCCGAATGCAGCGGAGAATCCCCCGGACGGAAGGGGGAAAGCCCCCAATAAATGATAAATGAATACATTAAGAACGGCGCACGGCCGTGCGGCCCTACCGCCAGCAGCCTTAAACCTGAAACCACACGAACCACACTTCATAATTTTTATTACCTTTGCACCCTTATTTCACATTTCTAATATGGCAGAGCAAAAAACTATAGCCGCCGCCGGCCAAATCACGGAATACATTCCCCAGCGCAGCCCCATTATAATGGTCGATAAACTATTCTCCCTCGACGACAACAGCTCCACTACCGGCTTAACCATCCTTCCGGAAAATATTTTCCTGGAAAACGGACGCCTCCACGAAACGGGCATCATCGAACACATCGCCCAGTCCTGCGCCCTGCGCGTGGGGTATACCTGCAAACAGCAAAACCTGCCGGCGCCGGTGGGGTATATTGCGGCGGTCAAGAATATGGTCTTTACGGCAACGCCGGCAGTGGGCGACGAACTGGTTACGACCGTAAAAATCCTCCAGGAAGTGCTGGACATCACCCTCGCCGCCGCCGAAGTGCACAGCGCAAAAGGCCTTGTCGCCAAAGGAGAAATGAAAATATTTCTAAACAAATAATACCACAAAAAAATACTATGGCAAAAGAAGTAACCACCCTCGAAGAAAACTATTCCCAATGGTACAACGACCTGGTGATTAAAGCCGACCTTGCGGAAAACTCCGCCGTACGCGGCTGCATGGTCATCAAACCCTACGGCTATGCTATCTGGGAAAAAATACAGGCGGCGCTGGACAAACTGATCAAAGACACCGGGCACGTCAACGCCTATTTTCCCCTCTTTATACCGAAATCATTCTTCAGCCGGGAAGCGGAACACGTCGAAGGCTTCGCAAAAGAATGCGCCGTCGTCACCCACCACCGCCTTATGAACAGCCCCGACGGCAAAGGCGTGGTCGTTGACCCCGCCGCCAAACTGGAAGAAGAACTCATCGTCCGCCCCACTTCCGAAACCATCATCTGGAATACCTACAAAAACTGGATAAAATCCTACCGCGACCTGCCCGTACTCTGCAACCAGTGGGCGAATGTCGTACGCTGGGAAATGCGCACCCGCCTCTTCCTCCGCACCTCCGAATTCCTCTGGCAGGAAGGGCATACCGCCCACGCCACCCAGTCCGAAGCCATAGAAGAAGCCCAACGCATGATTGAGGTATACGAACGCTTCGTCCGCCAATGGATGGGCATTCCCGCTATCACCGGCGCAAAAACCGCCAGCGAACGCTTTGCCGGCGCCCTCGACACCCTCTGCATCGAAGCTATGATGAAAGACGGAAAAGCCCTGCAGGCCGGCACCTCGCACTTCTTAGGGCAAAACTTCGCAAAGGCCTTCGATGTACAATTCGCCGCCAAAGACGGCAAACTGGACTATGTCTGGGCTACCTCCTGGGGCGTTACCACCCGCCTGATGGGCGCCCTCGTAATGACCCACAGCGACAACAACGGACTGGTGCTCCCCCCCGAACTGGCGCCCATACAAACAGTACTTATACCTATTTATAAAGGCGAAGAAGAACTTTCACAAATGGTCGAACGGTTGCAAATATTGAAAACGGAACTGGAAGCAAAAGGCATTTCCGTAAAAATCGACAGCCGCGACAACCTCCGCTCCGGATTCAAATTCGCCGAATGGGAACTCAAAGGCGTCCCCGTACGCCTGGCGCTTGGCCCCCGCGACCTGCAAAACAATACCATTGAAATCGCCCGCCGCGATACACTGGAAAAACAAATTATCCCCCAATCCGGCATAGCGGAATTTATCGAACAGCTATTACCGCAAATACAACAGAATATTTACCAGAAAGCCCTCCGCTTCCGCGAAACGCACACATTCGCCATAGACCGCTACGACGAATTTAAACAGCGTATCGAAGACGGCGGCTTCTTCCTTTGCCACTGGGACGGCACGGCGGAAACCGAAGAAAAAATCAAAGCGGAAACCAAAGCCACTATCCGCTGCATCCCCTTCGACGCGCCGCAGGAAGCCGGCAAATGCATGGTTACCGGCCGGCCGTCGCCGCAAAGGGTGGTGTTTGCACGCGCTTACTAAAAACGGCCAACGGGAAGTTAAGAACTAAGAACTAAGAGTTAGCTGGCGCCAGCGCTCATACTTCATACTTCATACATCAAAATAATTTTTTGTACTTTTGTTACCCCGAAAAATACATAAAACTATGCCAACCGTAGACGCGCCTCCCCGCGAGGCTATCCTCAAAGACCTGCTGGAAAAAGTGCAGGTAAAATATAAAGCGTACGACGCTACGCTGGAATCATTCACCCAACTGAAAGAACTGTTGCACGAACTGTGCAACGACATGAATGAAATGCTGGAAGAAAAGCAGGAAGTGCCTACCCGTCTCGAATACCGCGACCGGGGGAAGTTTGATGCGGAAGTAAAAATCGCCGACGATATTTTAATTTTCAGTATGCACTCCGACGTTTTCCTGTTCGACCGCAAGCACCTGGCATGGAATACGCCCTACCTGCGAAAAGAACCGGCGGCCGCCTACTGCGGAATGATTAACATCTACAACTTCCTCTCCGATTCCTTCAAATACAACCGCACCGACGATTTGGGGTATCTAATCGGGCGGATTTTTATCAATAAGGACAAACGCTTTTTTGTGGAAGGAAAACGCCAGTCGAACTTCAATTACCACACGTTTGGCGAAAAAAGCATGGACAAAGAAGCCATCACGGCGATTATAGAAACGGCTATTTTGTATTCCATAGAATTCGATTTGTTGGTTCCGCCCTACGATATCAACAAAGAAGCGACCGTCGGGCAAATGAACACAAAAATCGAAAATGCCCGCCTGCAAACAGGCAAACGCGTAGGCTTCGGCTTCCATTCCGATGATATCTGGTGAATCCATAATTCATAATTAAAAAAAGGGGTGTTGCAACGTTTCCAACAGTATTGTGCTGCGCATGGTTTGCCTGGCCGCAACAGCAAGTGGTTGCTGGCCGTGAGCGGCGGCGTGGATTCGATGACGCTTGCGCATTTGTGCTATCAGAGCGGTTGGGAAACAGGCATTGCGCACTGCAATTTTTCGTTGCGCGGCAGCGAAAGCGACGGCGATGAACGCTTCGTCAAACAATGGGCGCAGGAGCGTACGATACCTTTTTTCAGCGCCCGTTTCGACACTAAACATTATGCGGCGGCGCACGGCGTTTCTACACAAATGGCCGCCCGCACCCTGCGTTACACATGGTTTGAGGAAATACGCGCCACGCAAAACTATGCGGGTATCGTAACCGCGCATCACGCCGGCGACAACGCCGAAACGCTACTCCTCAACCTCACGCGCGGCACGGGATTGAAGGGCTTGTGCGGCATGGCGCCTGTTGCCGGGCACATCATCCGCCCCCTGCTTTTTGCCACCCGCCGCGAAATTGCAGCCTACGCCGCCGCCCAATCCATTGCCTACCGCGAAGACGCCAGCAATGCGACGGACGACTACGCCCGCAACCGCATCCGACACAACGTCCTTCCCGAATTGCAAAAAATAAATCCCTCGTTCACGGAAAGCCTGCAACAGACGATGCATCACCTTTCCCAATCCTGCCGCATAATCGAAGGGGAACGGAAGAAAGTAATGGAACAATGCTGTTCTTTTTCCGACGATGAAATGCATATCTCTATCGCTGCGCTTAAAGCTACGCCACAGTACGACTTTTGGCTGTTTGAGATTTTGCAGCCCTGCCATTTTTCCGGGACGGTTGCGAAGGAAGTAGCGGAAGCGTTGGACGCCCAGGCCGGCAAACGCTTCTACAGCCCCACGCACATATTGATTAAGGACAGGGATACGCTTATTATTACACGGCTGCCGGATACGGAAAAACACGAAGAATTTTTTGTCCCCGAAAGTTGTCAGGCGATTTCCACGCCCATAGTCATGCGTTTTGAACGGCGGCGGAAAGATACGGATTTTGCATTGTCGCAAGGGAAAAATGCAGCGCATCTTGCAGTAGAAAGATTAAAATTCCCGCTTACCCTGCGCTTATGGCGCGACGGCGATGCGTTCAGGCCCTTTGGCATGAAAGGCATGAAAAAGGTTAGCGATTTTTTGATTGACGAAAAAGTACCGTTGCACAAAAAAGCGCAGCAATATGTTTTGCTTTCCGGCAACGATATCGTGTGGCTGGTGGGGCGCAGGATAGACGAGCGATACAAAGTAACGGAAGAGACGGAGGAAATATTGATAATAACCGGAGAAAATCCATGTAAATAACATTATGCCCAATTATAAACCACAACCAATCAATAGCCAATTCATCCTCTATCAGGACGACAATGGAGTAACTAATGTCAATGTTCGTTTTGACGGCAAGGATGTATGGCTTTCGCAATCACAAATCGCGACGCTTTTCGATACAACACGTGAAAATGTTGTTCAGCATATTCGTAATATTTACCAAGAGGCGGAATTGCAGGAGGAAGGAACTTGTAAGAAATTTTTACAAGTTCAAACAGAAGGCGCTCGTTCGGTGCAACGAAACATTCCGAACTATAATCTGGATATGATTATTGCCATTGGTTATCGCGTAAAATCGCAAGTGGCAACGCGATTTAGGCAATGGGCGACACAACGTTTACATGAATATATTCAAAAGCGAATAATATCAAAGAAACATCGGAATAGATAACATTCGGAAGATTTTTTGTAGATTTGTATTTATAAAAAATAATAACAAAACAGGCATAATAATTTATTCGTAATGCTCAAAAAGTAGATGCTTGTACAAAATTCGTAAATTGATCACGATGCTGAAACACCACCAATCCCCCCGTTTCGCGATGATTGGAAACGGAAGCTGGGCAACGGCTTTAACCAAATTGTTGCTTAATCATGAAGACTTGTTATATTGGTTTGTGCGCGAAGAAAGCATGATTGCGCATATCCAGAAATACCGCCACAACCCGGAATTCCTCCGTTCGGCGATGCTTGACCCGGCGCGGTTGGAAATGTCGGCGGATATAAATAAAGTAGTAGCGCCTGCCGACGTGGTGGTTATTTGCATTCCGTCCGCTTTTTTGGTCGGCGAACTGCATAAACTGAACGTATCGCTGCAAGGCAAGTTTATTGTGTCGGCAGTGAAAGGCATTATTCCCGAAGGCAATTTAACGGTTGCCGAATATTTCAACCAAAAACATAACGTGCCGTTCGACAATATCGGCGTTGTTTCCGGCCCAAGCCATGCCGAAGAGGTGGCGATAGAACGGTTGACGTACCTGACTTTCTCGTGTAAGAAAAAGGAAAATGCCGAAAGGCTGGCCTCGCACTTTGCATGCAGTTATGTTAAAACCCGCATCAGCAACGACATCTACGGGATGGAATATGCGGCTATTTTGAAAAATATTTATGCTGTTGTTACCGGCGTTGCACATTCATTGGGCTATGGCGACAACTTTTTGGCGGTGTTGGTAACAAACGCTTTTCGCGAGATGAAAAGTTTCCTGAATAATTCTTATCATAGCAGTTCGCGCGACACGACCCATTCCCCCTATTTGGGCGATTTGCTGGTAACCTGTTATTCACAGTTCAGCCGCAACCGTACCTTCGGGGCAATGATTGGCAAGGGCTATTCGGTTACTTCGGCGCAGGCGGAAATGAACATGGTAGCCGAAGGGTATTATGCAAGTAAATGTATTTACGAAATCAATAAAAAATACGCTATCAAAATGCCTATCGCCGATACGTTGTACCGTATTCTGTACGAAAACGCCGCGCCCGCTACGGAAATGCAGCTGCTGGCGGACGGCTTAATTTAAACCTGTCCCCACAGATACTCACAGATTACTAAATGCACCTTAAACTTTAAACCTTAACTATGCTTACATTAAATTTAAAAACAGCCACGTCTTTTATCTCCGCAGAGCAGTGGAAGGCGTCTCGGGAAAAAGCCCTGAAAGCGTTGGATACATTGGATGCCGGGAGCGGTAAAGGGAATGATTTTTTAGGCTGGATTCATTTGCCGGATACGGTTACGCCGGCTGATATTTCGTCGCTCCAAACAGCGGCGAAAAAATTGACGGACGGCGTGGAAATAGTAGTGGTAATAGGCATTGGCGGCTCATACTTGGGAGCGAAGGCAGTGATAGAAGCCCTGTCGCACAGTTTTGCCGCATTGCTGCCCGGACGCCGGCGTCCGCTGGTAGTGTTTGCCGGGCAGAATATCGGCGAAGATTACCTGAGCGAGTTGCTGGAAATATTGGATACCCGCTCTTCCGCCTGCATTGTGATTTCAAAATCGGGAACGACTACGGAGCCGGCGATTGCGTTCCGTATTATTAAAAAACAACTGGAAGAAAAATACGGCAAAGCGGCAGCGAAGAACCGCATTGTAGCTGTTACCGACCAGTCGCGCGGCGCCTTGCGCACGCTTGCTGCACAGGATGGATACCAGACATTTGCGATTCCCGACGATGTCGGCGGGCGCTTTTCCGTACTTACGCCGGTAGGCTTGCTTCCCATAGCGGTAGCTGGTTTCGACATTGCGGCACTGGTGAAAGGCGCGGCGGATATGGCTAAAATTACGGCAGAAAAAAATATAGACAATCCTGCCGTAAATTATGCTGCCATCCGGAATGCCTTGTATAATCAGGGGAAGAAGATAGAGGTGCTGGTCAATTATCATCCGAAAATGCACTACCTGACCGAATGGTGGAAGCAGCTGTATGGCGAAAGCGAAGGCAAGGAACACAAAGGGATTTTCCCGGCAGGCGTGGACTTCACCGGCGATTTACATTCGATGGGGCAATATTTGCAGGAGGGCGAGCGCGGCTTGTTTGAAACGGCGCTGAGCGTCGAAAGTGAAAATAACCGATTGGAAATTCCCTCCGACGAACAGAATTTAGACCAACTGAACTTTATTGCCGGCAAGCGCATCAGCGAATGCAATAACATGGCGGAACTCGGAACGCTGTTGGCGCACGTGGACGGCGGCGTGCCGGTGGTACGCATCGGCATCCCGCAACTGGACGCCTATGCGGTCGGCGGGTTGTTGTACTTTTTTGAAAAGGCTTGCGGCATCAGCGGCTATATGTTAGGCGTGAATCCCTTTGACCAGCCGGGCGTGGAAGCTTACAAGAAAAACATGTTCGCCCTGCTCGGAAAACCCGGATATGATTCATCCGAATTAAAACGAATTGTTGACGAATTAAACGAACGGACGAATTGACAAATGCCGGAAAAAATCACCATCATAGGTAGCGGTAATGTGGCAACGCATCTGGCAAAGGCGCTTTATGCCAGAGGCTGCACTGTTGTGGAAATAGCCAGCCGTACACTGGCGCATGCCCGAACGCTGGCGCAGGCGGTGAATGCCCGCGCTACGGACGATGTGCGAAAACTATTGCCGGCCGACAGCTACATTATCGCCGTTACCGATGCGGCTATTCCCGAAGTAGCGGAAAAGCTGAACGCCGGCAATGCATTGGTGGTACACACTTCCGGCGCTACGGATATCACAGCATTGAATAAATTCGCACACTGCGGCGTGCTGTATCCCCTGCAAACATTCAGCCGCACGCGCCCGTTGGATTGGAATACCGTGCCGTTGTTTATTATCGCCAATTCCGGCGACACATTGCAAACACTGCAAAAAATGGCGTCGTTGTTATCCGGCACGGTGGTAACCGTTCCGGAAAGAACGCTGCTGCATTTGCATACGGCCGGCGTATTTGCCGGTAATTTTATCAATTATTTATTCGGCGTAGCCAAAGATTTAACAAACGAACAATTCCCTTTGCTTTACCCTTTGGTACGCGAAACCGTTGAAAAAGCTTTTGCCGCCGGGCATCCGCGAGACGTGCAGACCGGCCCTGCCGTGCGAAACGACGCCGGAACAATGGCAAAGCAACTCGCCCTTTTACCGCCGCAATGGCAGCAACTATATAACCAAATTTCATCGTTAATTCAAGGCGAGGGGTGATGGGTAAGGGGTGTAACCCATCACCCTTCACCCTTCACCTGTCACCCTTCACACATAACTCAAATGTCTTCTTACAAAACAAAACTGCACCAAATAAAAGCCTTTGCCTTCGATGTGGACGGCGTGCTGACCGACGGCTCTGTGCAGGTTACCGAAAGCGGCGACTTCTTGCGCACCTATAATGCCAAAGACGGACTGGCTATACGCACGGCTATTGAGAGGGGTTTTTACGTAGCGATTATTACCGGCGGTAATTCCGAAACGATAAAAAAACGCTTCGAGGTTTTCGGCGTTACCGATTTTTACCTGCTCTCACGCATTAAATTGCCCGATTTGCAACACTTCTGCGATAAATACCATTTGCATCCCAACGAGGTATTGTTCATGGGGGACGACCTGCCCGACCTCCCGCCCATGCAACACTGCAGCCTGCCCTGCTGTCCCGCCGACGCTGTGCCCGAAGTTAAAGCGGTTGCCGAATACATCTCTCTCTTCGACGGCGGCAAAGGCTGCGTGCGCGACATCATCGAACAAACATTAAAAGTACAGGGGAAGTGGCAGTAAACAGTAGGCAGTGGCTGCTGCCAGCCTACTCACGACTAATAACCAACGACTAATAACTAACAATTAAAATCATGAGAATAGAAAAAGACAAAGTAGTTTCGTTAAGCTACGTACTCACGGTGGACGGCGAAGCGCTGGAAACCGTAACGGCGGAAAAACCCATGAAATTCATCATGGGCACCGGTTACCTCCTGCCGAAATTTGAAGAAAACATCTCCGGCAAGCAGGCCGGCGACGCTTTTGAATTTACCCTCGCCGCTGCGGACGCTTACGGAGAAGTGGTTTCCGAAGCTATTGTAGAATTACCCTCTTCCCTTTTCGAGGTGGAGGGGCAGCTTGAGAAGGGTTTATTAACCGTCGGCAATGTGTTGCCCATGGCCGATTCGGAAGGCAACCGCATGAACGGCGTCATCGACGAAGTGCGTAAAGACACGGTAGTAATGAATTTCAACCATCCGCTGGCCGGAGAAAAACTTCACTTCAAAGGCACCGTCGTCTCCGTACGCGAAGCCACCACAGTCGAACTGCTGCATGGACTATACGGCGAAAAAAGCGACTCCTGCAGCTGCCACTGCCATTCCGACGATTGTAGCAGCTGCCATTGAGTAGTAGGCAGTTTTCAGTAGGCAGTGGCCGGCGCCAGCCACCTCCTACTTCATACATAAAAAACCGCCGGCATGTTTCCATACCGGCGTCTTTCGTTTTGCACATGTAGGGGCGAAAAATTTTTCGCCCCTACACCGAATGTGTAGCTACGCATCGGAAATGCGTAGCCCCGCATTTTGATTGCAGCGGCTTGCAATGAAGAGGGGTACTTCCCAAATTTGCCTTCCGGCGGCATAAACTGTTCAAATTTTAATCCCTTTTTATTTTTCATTTTCAATTTTCGTGTTTAAGGTTTAACTTTTAGTTCTTAAATTTTAACTTTAATCCTCACATTATGTTAAAAAATGTTTTATTTATGACTAAGAAAAAAAAGAACCGGCTGATTTATAGGAAGAATATTTGCCCTTTACCGGAATTATTGAACATTTTTGGAGGCGACAGATTGTATTTGGAAAATTTCATGTATCTTTGCGCCCGAAAAATAAAATTGAAGTTATGACCACTGAACAACTCTTTTGGTTTATACCCCTGGCCTCCCTGCTGGCGCTGGGGTTTGCCTGCTACTTCTTTCGTAAAATGCGGAAGGAAAGCGAGGGAACGGATACAATGAAGGCCATCGCCCGCCACGTGCGGGAGGGTGCAATGGCTTACCTTAGACAGCAATATAAAATAGTATCGATAGTTTTTATTGTGCTCGCCGCATTTTTTGCGCTGCTGGCTTACGGCCTGGGCGTACAAAACCCCTGGGTGCCGTTTGCATTTATTACCGGCGGTTTCTTTTCGGGGCTGGCGGGGTTTATCGGCATGAAAACGGCAACGCATGCTTCTGCCCGCACTGCCTACGCCGCCCAGCATTCGCTTAACAGCGGGCTAAGGGTGGCTTTCCGTTCCGGAGCCGTCATGGGGCTGGTTGTAGTAGGGCTTGGCTTGCTCGATATTTCGCTGTGGTACCTTGTACTTAAGACTTTTGTTGGGGGTACTGGTGCCGAAAAAATGATTATCATCACCACCACCATGCTGACTTTCGGCATGGGCGCTTCGACGCAGGCCTTATTTGCCCGCGTGGGCGGCGGCATCTACACGAAGGCCGCCGACGTAGGCGCCGACCTGGTGGGCAAGGTAGAAGCCGGCATCCCCGAAGACGACCCGCGCAACCCCGCCACCATCGCCGATAACGTAGGCGACAACGTAGGCGACGTGGCCGGTATGGGCGCCGACTTGTATGAAAGCTACTGCGGCTCTATCCTCGCTACGGCAGCGTTGGGCGCGGCGGCGTTCATGGCTTATCCGGAAATACAGCTGAAGGCCGTGTTTGCGCCGATGCTGATTGCCGCCGTCGGCATCGTGTTATCTATTATAGGTATATTTTTAGTGCGCACCAAAGAAGGTGCCAATATGAAACAACTGCTCGGCGCGCTGGGAAAGGGAGTGAACGTAAGCTCCCTGCTGATTGCCGCCGCCACTTTCGGTATCCTTTATGTTTTGGAAATGGAAAACTGGGTAGGGCTTTCCCTGTCGGTAATCAGCGGGCTGGTGGCCGGCATTATTATCGGGCAAACGACGGAATACTATACTTCCCATTCCTATAAACCTACGCAACGGATTGCCCGGAGCGCGGAAACCGGGCCGGCGACCGTGATTATTTCCGGCATCGGCACGGGGATGATATCAACGGCTATTCCTGTGCTGACGATTGGCGCGGCAATAGTCCTGGCGTACCTGTTCGCTATTGATTTTGACATGGCGCACATCATGTCGGCGCCCAACCTGAGCCAGGGGCTCTACGGGATAGGGATTGCCGCCGTAGGGATGCTCTCGACGCTGGGTATCACGCTGGCAACCGACGCCTACGGCCCCATTGCCGACAACGCCGGCGGCAATGCCGAAATGAGCGGGCTGGACAAGGAAGTGCGTAAACGCACCGACGCGCTGGACGCACTCGGCAACACCACCGCCGCCACCGGCAAAGGGTTTGCTATTGGCTCTGCCGCCTTAACAGCGCTGGCATTGCTGGCGTCGTATATCGAAGAAATAAAAATAGGCATTGCCCGCCTCGAAACGCAGGCTGCCGACTTCTTTGCCGCTACCGGCACGCTGATAAAAGACGCAACCATTCCCGACTTTATGGCTTATTTCCAGATCAACCTGATGAATCCGAAAGTGCTGGTGGGAATGTTTGTCGGCGCCATGATGGCGTTCCTTTTCTGCGGATTGACGATGAATGCCGTAGGCCGTGCCGCACAAAGCATGGTCGAAGAAGTGCGCCGCCAGTTCCGTGAAATTAAAGGCATCCTTACCGGGCAGGCTACGCCCGATTATGCCCGGTGCGTGGCTATTTCGACCAAAGGCGCACAGCGCGAAATGCTCTTCCCCTCGTTGCTGGCGATTGCCGCTCCGGTGTTAATGGGCTTGGTATTCGGCGTGGCGGGCGTCATGGGCTTGCTGGTCGGCGGGCTGGCAGCCGGGTTTGTACTGGCGGTATTCATGGCGAATGCCGGCGGGGCATGGGACAATGCAAAGAAATACATAGAAGAAGGTAATCTGGGAGGAAAAGGTTCCGAAAACCACAAGGCGACCGTCGTGGGCGATACGGTGGGCGACCCGTTCAAAGATACTTCCGGCCCGTCGCTCAATATTCTAATTAAATTAATGAGTATGGTAGCTATCGTCATGGCGGGCTTGACCGTCGCGTTTAGCATACTGTAATGGGCATGTTCTTTCGGAAAGGTTTCTAAAATTCCTTTTTTATCCGGAATGTTCTTATTTATTCTCTTTTATGCGGAAGAAATGTCGTAAATTACGTATTTTGTTTTAAAGTAAGGGTTTATTTTTGTAAATTTGTATTATAGGTAAATCCCTAACATTTCTGTTATGGCACATCACAAAATAAACATATTGTCCTTGAGAAATGCGGAAAAGGAAATCCCTAACGGAATCAATAATTTTATTATTTCCGGGCCGGGCAAGCTCCCCTACGATTTTTCATCAGATTATCCTTACTTTTTTGAAGGAATAGTACTTGGGCTTTGTATTAAAGGAGAAGCAACGATACGTATTCATTTTAATGAATATAAAATAACGAAAAATTCGACCATCACAATCCTTCCCACCCAGATTTTCCAAATCGTAGAAAAATCAGATGATTTGATTTTGGAATGCCTGTTTTTCACCTTCGACTTTTTTGTCGGGTTAGTGCTGCCGTCGGATTATAAGGTTCTTTTCCAGATATCCAAAAAGCCCAGCCTGAGCGTTTCGGATGAAGTGGCGCTGAATTTGTTGAATTATCATAATTTTATTGTACGGCAATATTATCATACCAAAAAGGCTTTCCGCACGCAGATTATACGCGGGTTGTTGTATTCGCTTCTGTTGGAAATTGTGGCGTTATACAAAAAAGACCACGAAATCAGCAAAGATTCTTCCTCCCTGACGCGGCAGGAGGAAGTAACCGGCAAGTTCTTCGAACTATTGATGGTGAATTACAAGACGGAACGTAGCGTATCATTCTATGCCGACAAGTTGTGCTTCACCAGCAAATATCTTTCGTCCATCATCAAGGAAGTAACGGGTTCGCCCATATCCAGGTGGATTGATGAGTTTGTTATAACGGCTATCAAAATCCGGCTGAAGACGACCAGCATGTCCGTGCTGCAAATTTCCGAAGAATTTAACTTCCCCAATCCGTCGTTCTTCGGGCAGTTCTTCAAACGCTACACCGGCGTTACTCCGAATAAGTTTAAAAAAGGGTAACGGGATATATTCGGGATTCTAATTTTCCTCCCGGTAGTAGATTTTGTAGAATTTACCATTCTTGTCTGTACCCTGTTCTATGAGGTTGCGGTTGCCATGAATGTAGATATGGAAATTCTTATCTAACTTGATAACGCTTTTAAATATGCGTGCTTGCTTTTTTACAGCGCTGTCGGAGATAGTGAAATCGTCGGCAATATCAATGTCGCGTTCTTGCTGATAGGCGGACTTATACCGGTTAAAACTTTCAATGATTTCCGGCTGTTCCATTACTTCGTTGGTAAATTCCTTCAAATTGAAGTTGTCCTTTTCTTTAAAAAACTGTACCGATTTATTGAGTATTGCCGCCTGTTCGACTTTGGAAACGTCAAATTGTTGCGGCAACTCCTCTTTGACAAAACTTTTGCAGAGCGACAATGTTTGTTGCGTATTGTAATACTCGTCTCGGCGTGGACGAACATGCAGAAAGTCTTCTATCCAGTATTGGGCATCCGCACCTTTATTGGTATTATCCACCACAGCGACAACATAGCCGTTTTCCTTTTCTGTGTGGAATATCAAACAGCCTTTATCTAATTTGTTGATGTTAATTCCCTGTTCGCTTTCAATTTCAAAACCTTCACCGGAAGGATAGACTTTAAGAAAAGTATCCTTATTTTCCGATTTGAATAAACCGACAGCATCTACGGTTTCTCCGTCAATAATGCAATCTTTGAAATAAACGGTATAAAACTCGCCACCTTTGATTTTAGGGTGAACGCTTTGTTCATACAAGTGCCTGGCGAGGTTTTGCGACTGTTCCAAGAGAGTTTCGGGATGGTCGAAAATTTTACTTGCACACACAAATACTTCGTTCATGTTTAGGTTAATGTCATGATAGAAATTGAAGTATTCGGAGGATTTGAAAGAAGAAAGGAAATAATCAGTCAAAAGTTGGTTTATCTCTTCATCAATGGATAAATGTTGTTTCGACAAATGCATATTTTCCTGATTTATTTTGTTGCCAACATTATGAACAACAATAAATCTTATTGCAATATATTCTTTATATAACATAATAACTTTATAAAAATCACCACAAAGTTATAATATTTATTTTGATTTTAATGCTTTGATATTATTCTCCAAAACCGAGCAGGTTGATACTTCCGTAATCAAACAAGCCGGTTGTCAATGATAATAAACTTTTGGTGAATATTGTGCTTTGTTTGGCATAAATATTTGTCCGTCCGCGAAACAACGATATAAACAGTTTTATCCTTTCGTCGGGTGGACTGTATTTGGTTATGGATAATCCTGTTTCGGGGATTATATTTTCTTCGATAACAGCCGTTTGTTTTCTGCCGTTAATGCAAAATTTTCAGTCTCTAATTCAGCATTTCAAGATAATAATTCGGCTTCGCTCATATATCATTCGTCTAAAAATCGAGGCAATTTCTGCACGTCTGCGGCGGCTTTTTGACATTGTGAAAAGACGTTCTCGTAATCAAGAAATATGTATGCCGAGACCTTCGGTAAAGACAACGAAGTTTTAAGCATGACTAAACAAGTTTTTCACCCGAATTCAGATTCCCGCATGTAAGTGATAATTCTTCAATATGCTTACTATTGACACGACATAATTTCTTTAGCAAAGTTTGCTACCGTAAGCCGGTGTACGCCCATGATTCGCGCGATAGCCGACTTGGAGACCTTTTTATCTAACAAAACTTTTATCTCCGCTTCCTTAGTCGTCAACTTTTTGACTTTCGACTTACTGCCTTTAGGACGACCTAATACAACGCCTTCTGCACGTTTACGAGCAAGCGCTTCTTTGGTACGTTGGGAAATAAGATTCCGTTCGATTTCAGCAGAAAGACCGAAAGCAAAAGCGAGAACTTTAGAGTTAATATCACTCCCAAGCCGATAATTGTCTTTAATTGTCCACACCTGAATATCTCTATTCATACATTCGTTTAAGATACCCATTATCATTAACAGATTTCTACCCAAACGCGACAATTCTGAACAAATAAGAATGTCGTCTTTTTTCATTTTTTTCAGGAGTTTGCCGAGTTTTCTTTCTTGAACAGTTTTTACTCCCGAAATGGTTTCTTCTATCCATTTATCCACAACCATTACGTTTTTATCGCAATACTGATTAATTTCAAAACGTTGGTTTTCTACTGTTTGCTTGTCGGTACTTACCCGAATGTAACCGTAAATCATATTGTTTTCTGTTTAATTTAATATTTGATATATATAAATTAACGACAAATATAATCTAATTTTATTATATTATTTTTTTATGCATAAAATCAGCGTTTATTTTAATCAAAATGCTAGTAATTGTAATTTTTCGACTTCCGAAAGTTGGGTGATTTTATCACCCATAGAACAACGCATAAAGGCTAAAATAGAGGATATTGGGACACCGCTGAAAGATTGGAATATAAATATTTATCGAGGCGTTTTGACCGGATGCAACGAGGCTTTTATCATTGACGGTAAGAAAAAAGATGAACTGATTGCCGAAAATCCAAAAAGTGAAGAAATTATACGACC